>NZ_JAESIT010000038.1:0-14554 GCF_016756935.1 Chryseobacterium sp. KMC2 | reverse complement strand
TCTTTTATCTGTTCTTTATCTTTCTGATCTTCCGACACACAACTTATACAGAACAAGAATAAAACTAAATATAGTGTTGTTAACTTCATTATGGTAAAACTTTTTTGTTAGCTTTTAATTGTTCATTAAGAGGCTGAACAGGAATGTTATTGGTTTTCATAATCTGTGTTCCATTGGATATAATCAAAGAATTTGGTATTAATCCCGCTGCAGGATTAGGCAAAGTTCCATCAAAAACATAATTTACCACATCATTTCTTGTTTGCGATGTCATGTCTATATTGCTTCCGTCAACGTATTTAATTGCTTTTCCCATTTGTATAGCTTGAAAATCGACTGCTTTAACGTCATTTGTTGCATTTACATAATTCCCATTACTTTTTATAGCATCAGGAATACTAGAAACTGAATCCATTAAACCAACCAACTCTTGCACTCCTCCTGCAGCAGTATTGAGCTTATCATAATTCTTGATCATTTTGTTGGTCATTTCCAAACCTCTTTTTATAGTGGTGAAATTTTGGCTATCCATACTTCCCGGCGTTTCCTGTACATTTTCCATTGTTGCGTCATTTGGTGTAAGACCGCTTATTATACACTTCATGCTTAAGCTCAAAAGGATAATAATTACTTTTTTCAATGATCTCTACTCCGGATCCGTTACCCATGTAACTTAAACGTACACTTCCTAAATGATTTATATAGTTGTAAATATACTTATTTTTCACATGGTCAATGTGGCCTTTTAACGTGAAAAATAAGTTACTATATAAAAACAGGTTGCTTTGAGAAGCAACCTGCTTAAACACGAGTAAAGTACTTACCTAGTAGGAAATTCTTCTAAATTTATTCACAGTCCTTTTCCCCAATTTTACTTGTTGGAATGCCAAATTTCTCAAAAATTTCTTTTATTTTATTTTCCTGTTCTGGTAAAGAGTAATTTATCAGGTTCATTTCCCTATCAAAGAGAAGAAACCATTGATAAGGATCATACGAAATACTGTTATGAGGTTTTACAAATTCAATCTTCGATTTACTTGACACTCTTTTGTTTGAAATGATTTTTATTAAAAAATCGAGATCTTTGGCAGTTTTGCCCTGTAATAATAGATCGAAATTTTTATATTTAAAAAATTCTAAGTATTTAGATTTAGGATTGATCATTGTAGATTTAATATTATCTCTTGTAATAGTAATCATATATCCCTTGTCTTTGTAGTAAAGACTTAAAACATGAATTAAAGATAAATCTGGTTTAAAATTTTCATCATTATTTATATAGATAAAGGCATCAATAAAATTATTGAAATTATATTTTTCTTGTATACATGGAGTTTGTGAAAAACTAAATTGAAATATAAAAGCCAGTACTAATGTTAACTTAATTTTCATAGGTTCCATTTTTATCATATGTTGTACAAGAGCCATTTCTATAGACCCTAAAATAGTATTTCTATAAATTAGATTGATTGTATTTTTCATTAGAGAAATAGGGTTGGTATACTATAATATTTTTCAGGTTAAGATAATAAAAACCACTGCAGCTAAACAGCAGTGGTTTTTACTTTATTTATAGAACACTACCTAGAAGCTAGCACCAACGGGAGCGCTAACATATCCTAAATTTATATACATTCCATTATTCGAAAATATTCTGAAAATATAACACTCCACTTATTATCAATAATCTACGTTAATAATTATATAATCAATCCCTTTTTTAAATTAAACTCCATATTCCCTTTTTTCTTAGATGTAATTTCTATCTTTTTCTTTTTAAGGACTCTTATTTACCTAGATCTGCAGTAATATTGATCAAAGTTATAACTTTTAATTGATCATAATTAATTCATCAATAAAGGCAGCATTATTAAAGAATAATAAAACTTCATCTTCTTTTTTTTGAAATTCTTTATGTGTATTTTCTATGTAATATTTATAGCCAATACTATCCGTTTCTGTTGCTTTGGTTTTGTCTTAATAATAAAATTTAATATTACTTTGTCCTAAGCAAATGCTGCAAAATAGTAGCATACTTATTAAAAAAAGATTCCTCATTATGCTATTTTTTGGTCACCTTTAATTGGACTTTTCTTTAGGAGGTTTAGGCATATTAGGATAACCACCTGAAATACCATGATTGGGAACAGCGTGATACAGCTTGTTCTCAAAAGTTTTTTTATACAATTCTATGTAATCAGCATTATTCAATTCAAAATAATTTATTTTTATTGATTCAGTATTAAATGGAACTTTATACCTTACAGAATTTCTAAAATATAAATTTAATGTGTCATTAGAAAAACTATATATAAAAGGATCCAGACCTTCTAAACTATTAGTTTTATCAAAATCTTTTACATTGACTATTTTTTTATTTGTTATTAATGTAAACTGTTTATCCCCAGTAATACCTAGGTTAATTGTCGATATATATATATGTTCTCCTTTACTAGAAGCTATTTCACTTTGATTTAATTGCTGGCTACCTAACTTATTATTACAAGATATTATACTTAATAAAAATAATAATGTTATATAAATGTTACTTTTCATAATGTTTATTTTTTGTTAGCATTTTCACCTGCTTTTATACCTTCCAAAATTCTTCTTCCAGAATATGGTTCCTCACCATAATATGGAGCTGGACCATAACTATTACTAAGGAATCATTGCAATTGTAATGGTTTTTATCTTTATCAGCTTTATTATATTCTATAGAATAAATCGAATTTAATTTCTGGTACGAGCTGAGGATTTTATTCCCAGTCTAACATATTATCAAAAATACTATGGTTATAAATCTTATCATATCCTATCTGATCATAAAATATAAAAGTAATGATTAATGGTTTTTGAAAATAATCTGGATTATTATTCTTAATATGGTATTGAACATATTTTCTTTTAGCTCTATTGAAAATGGTATCTTTTATTTTTATACTTTCTTTTAAATCTATATTAGAGTTGATTTTTTTGTAATTTTTATAAAAGAAACTTTTTTCCATTGATATAACTCCAGGATAAGATTCACTTTCATAAATTAATGATTGGTATTTACTTCCATCTTTTTGTTCAACAGCATCTAAAAAACTGGTTACTGTTTTTTTTATTTTCCTTTCAGCCGAAGCCTTGCTATTGCAAGATGTTGATATAACACTAAACAATATTATTAATATCCATATTCTCATCGTCCTACCTTTTGTAATTTTTTCTGTTGTTGTCTTGCTGCTTCGTTTAGCTCTGTCCTTTTTTTAACTTCTGGACTGTTTTGAACTATAATACCATTTTTTCTCATAATAGAGTTTGCGGTATTGACAATATTAGTTTTTGATCTTAAATTAACTACCGAATTATTCCTTGTATTAATATCTTTAGGTAAAGAACCATCAAATACATAGTTGGTAATTTCTGTTTTAGTTTTAGTATCTAGTTTTAAATTTGCTTTATTGACTACATTAAACTCTCCAGTTAATTTATCCATGTAATTAATTGCTTTTACATTTTTGTCCGTTGCAACCATTCCTCCCACTCCTTCAATTCCCTTATTAACAACACTATACAATTCAACAACACCTATTACCCCTTTAAATAAAGAAGAATTTTTCGCTCCTTTTGAAGCCAAATTTGTAGGATGCTTCTAGCGAAACTTTTGCTTACATTTCCCAAGTGATCCTGATAGTGGTAAATATAGTAGTTTTCTTAAGTTAAGAAAGTAAAAACCATTGCAATTGCAATGGTTTTTATTTTATTCATAAGGTATCAGCTAGGGAATTTGTAAAAAAAATAAATTGAAATATGACTAAAAAGAATATTAATTTATTTTTCATATTTGTAATCTTGTAAAACCAAAACTCCGTAGCCTTTAAAATCATAAATGTCAGAATAATTAATTTTAATAATTAAAAACCTTTTATTTTTCTCTAATATATCTATAGAGTTAATTTTCTCAATATGACTTGGATAATTTCCGGCAGTAGAAGTAGCTAGAAAACAATTTGCTGATTTCTGTTTTAAATTAAAATATCTAAAAATCCCTAAAAAGTTTCCAAAAGATATTGTCTTTCCCTCTTGATCGAAAACTAAAAATGTTTTAAATTCATTCTTTTCTGTATTGTACAAATATAATGTGTTATTATCTGAACTATATTTTAGATAATTTATATCCATTTGATCCACTTTAGGATTGTAATAATCTAAAACAACCCTATTAACTTTTTCATTATTGACAATTTCATAAGTTAGATTACTAATAAGAATTGGGTTAAAAAGCTTTAAATCTTGAGCATTAACTAATAAATTGCAAAATAACAACACTATTATATTAATTAGTTTTCTTATCATATTTTTTTTTCATTTTCTCCTCTAAGTACTTTGGAGAATTATTTACTTAATTTATCTATTGGAGAATTAGACTTCATATAACGGTTTTTGACAAAACTTACCCTGACTGAACTGCCTTCGCAGTTTTCATAAAAACTTCTCTTTTACTCATCTGTCAAGGTGATCCTTGTACTGGTAAATATAATAACTACTGCTCAAAGTCTGGAGACTTTGCGTAGCTAGGTGCCGGTTCTAAACTTCGCAGAGCGAAAGACTTTGCGCAGCTAGAGTAGTAATTATTGGTATCGGTTATTTCAAGAGCACCTGCGCTGTTTTTTGCAAAACTTACCCGGGTATTTCCAAGATCATCCTTGTACTGGTAAATATAATTATTTTCAAATTGAAATAAAAGCCACTGCAATTTTACAGCGGCATTACTTTTACTTTATTTGGACACAAGCGTGACGCTTGGTAAAACTATTTATTTGAAATTATTTTCACTACTTTGCAATACTATAGTAACCGACCAAATCACTTGAATTTATAACAACATATCCATCTTTAAACATTTTGTAAAGAACAGTTGCTACTTCATTAGAATTTAATTTTTTTGGAATAAATGTGAATGAATCTTTTTCTAATTCTAAATACTTCTTTTCAATTTCTTCAATAGTCATTGAATCAATATTTTGCTCAATGTGGTATATATTGAAAAATTTATTTCCGTTTTCAAACTTTTTTAAGTCTTTCATTTTTATTACTTCTTTTTGATCAAATAATCTTTCTAAGTAGGCTTTGAAATCTTTATCATTTTTAGAATGGCTATTTTTATATATTTCATATAAACCGTCTACATTGCTTTCAAATATTTTATCATTATCAGTCTTAAAATATAAGTGAAAACTAAAATATGGTGACAATGAGTTGTTTTCTATAGTTGCCAACTTTTCGATGAAAGCCTTATTTTTTGTTTCATTATTACAAGAAAAACAAAAAATTATTAGAACAAGTGATATTATTATTTTAAATGAATATTTCATATATTTTTATTTTTTCTTGTCGTCTTTTGGTTTGGTGTAATTTTGAGGATTTGGATTCACAGGAATACCTCCATACGTTGTTCTCAAAGGAACACCTTCTAATTTCCTTGCTTCATTTTCTGTTTTAACAGCTCGCTGTTCAGAAGGATTATTTGCGTCATTATCATTTTTAGCGTCTGATTTATTATTTATATCTTTATCATATTGGTGTTGCATTTCGTGAACAACCATAGATAAATCATTGTTTGGAACTCCTTCCATTTTTTTAAATCTATCATTTTGCTCTTTATCAGTGTAGTTGTATATTGTTTGTGAACCTCCATCCGAAGTTCCTTTTACCCCAGTACTTTGATCTGAAGTTTGAGGATCAAAGATATAATGTTTATTTTCACTCTCCTCAAGTGTATGTAATCTATCTTTTAAAATAGCATTGTTTGAATGTTCTACTTCTCGATAAGATCTTGCTAATCTAAACAATTTTGAACTTACAGACTGACTTCTTCCATCATATTTTTGACCAGAACGATCTCCATTTAAATAATAAAAATTACCATTTTTGTATTGTAAGTGGGTTTGGCTTCCATCAGAATTTACATGTATAAATATAATATCCTTCGGCTCTCTACCATCAGGATCAATAAACATAATGGGATTATTAAATGCATAATTATAAGGACTATGTCTTCTCATTTTTTCCGCCAGCGGTTACTAAACAAAAATTTAAAGATTTTTTTAATAAAAATATTGCTGCTTTATAACAAAAGACCTCACATTTTGCGAAGTCTTTTTATTTATAACATCTTATTGACTTTGAGAGGATAAGAAATATAATTTTTTGTCCTAAAAAAGGCAGCAACTTCATTGTTTTTATCCTATAAAGTTCCAATCCTGCCTTAATATTGCTCCAAATGCAAAACAAATTATTAGAAGAATAAGTAGTAATCCATTCAGAATATAACTTATAACTTTATTATTATTGTATCTATAAATCAAATAAAAATTAATTGTCAGCAAGATTATTACCAAAGGAATTAATTCTAAAACATCAAAATAAGGAAAAAATAGAAAATCTACTATAAACAGAGTAGAGATAATAAAAATTATTTGTGGGATTCGTTTCATTTTTTTTCAGGTATTAATTCTCTTTTTACGACTTCTGTAACTTTTTTATGTAAATCATTATCTATACTTTTATGATCTGATTTAGGAGCAAGGGCGTTTACTATTTTAGTAATTTTATTATCACTTGTTCTTTCTATTTTTTCACCCCCGTACATATCTTTTGTCTGATAATAATTCGCAGCGTTTGATACATTAGATGGTATTTTTGTATCTGAATAAACATCCATTATATCTAATGTAACCATTAAATCTACTTTTAAATCTTTATTTTCATTAACTTTTTCTACAAGATTATCACCTCCTAAACTGTGTCCAACAGCGGCTACGACTCCATCAGGATGATTTTTATTAAAACTTGAAATAGTTGTATTTATGTCATTCTTTGTATTTTCATTTCGTGACGAGTCAAAAATTACTACTCGTGTATTTTTACTATTCAATTGGTTTAATGCTCCCAAACCATTTTTATCAACAGAGCCATCTCCACGATTTTGAGCCTGTGTATATCCTTTTTTAGTATCTCCCGACCATCCCTGTGCTACAACAACCAAATTTTCGTATCCATCATTTTTCTTAAAACTAACAGCCTCTAAACCTTCCAGTTCTCTTGCATCAACAACCCTATTCTCAGAGAAATTATAATGTGACTGATAAGCATATTTTTCAGAAAGAGGATCTATATTAAAAAACCTTCCCACATCCGGCATATATTGTCGCCATTTAAAGCTATAAAAACCTGTTTCCTGGAGTTCCTGTTCTTGGTACTTGTAACTATAATACCCTCCAGTACTAGAAGTATTAAGTCCACCTACCCTGATATGGTTTAACCCAAAAGGATAATAGTTGTTGGTATCGGTTACTTCGAGAACATCTGCGCTGTTTTTTGCAAAACTTACCCGAGCTGAACTACGTTCGCAGTCTTCGTAAAAGCTTCTCTTTTACTCATCTGTCAAGGTGATCCTTGTACTGGTAAATATAATAACTACTAAAGCAAAACCATTGCAATTGCAATGGTTTTGCTTTATCTGCTCAAAGTCTGGAGACTTTGCGTAGCTAGGCGATCGCACCAGCGGGTCTTATTGCGTCAGTAAAATTAATTTGTGATGGAGTAGCTGAAGGATTGTTCAATAATAAATTATTCCCCGCATTAAATTCAGCACAACATCCAACTGGAGTCACAGACTTTGCGCAGCGGGGTTTATATAAATATTTCTTCAGGATTATTAAGGTATATATCTATAAAATCATTAAAACTATTGGCAATAACTTTATACTCCTCTCCACAAAAAATAAAAATCCGGTTTGTAGAAGACGATGTATTAAATAACTCTATTCCAAAAGAGTAAAAATTAAATTCATAGTTTCCAAAAATAAAAACCTTTTCAAATTTTTGAAAATCTAACTTACTATAGTCTGGCACTCCGTCCCAGTCTTTAAATTCATTAAATATTCTATTTACCCTATCAATACTATAAAATTCATATAGATTATCTAATGGAATATCATTACTGCCATTTATTAGTATAAAATATTGTTTAAGATCCGAAGGTATTAATACTGCATTATTATTTTGAAATTGATGTATTTTTAAATCATCAACGGTTGTAAAATTATTTACACCTTCATTTACAAAATGTTTTTTTAGTAAAGTTGATTGGTTTTGTTCTTTATCCTCCATAGTTTATTTTAAAGCTTTATTAATCATTTCTAGTCTTTGATTTTGAATTTTAAGAGCTGTTTCAGTAGCTTTACCTGCGGGAGCACCTCCAGTCCCATTAACAATTCTTGTAGCCAATTCCTTATAAGCTTGTAGAGCTTTTTTACTTACAATTTCTTTGCCTCCAGATTTGAAGAAAGCATTCATTTCAGTAGAATAGCCTTTTACTGTAACTTGTAATTCTTTAAAACCTAATTTTTTTAGATTATTTATGAACATTTTCTCACTGAAAATTCTTACTCCTGCTTTTCCTCCTACACCTCCAATAAAATAAGAGCCTACTTCTGCTCCAGTTTTAAGTTCCTTATCTAATACTGGATCATACTCTTTATGTTCTACAAAATAATCATCGTCACCACCAAAAAATGAATTAATAGTATTTCCAATCTCGGCTCCTAAATTCCCTGTGTTTTTATGATATTTTTTCCCATCAATAGTAACTATTTCTTTTAAGGAATCTTCCTCAGACATTCCTTTACTAGATCCCGCTTTTCGATCATTTTTCTTTTTAGGATCATCTTCCCCACCGCCTAATTGATTTCGTAATGCAAGAAATGCAGATTGCGCATCTGCTCCAGTATAAGTTGTTCCTGAAGCGGTCTCGATAACTTCCATTCCATCAGGATCAATATGGTTTATAGGATCATCTATTGCATAATTGTATGGTGACCATCGTCTGTACTGTTCACTCAAAGGGTCTATCACTCCCCATCTACCCAAATCCGCCATATACATCCTTGCACCATAGTCATACATCCCCGTTTCCTGAAGTTCCTTCCCATTGTACTTATAGCTATAATACCCTCCAAAACTAGAATCACTAAGTCCGCCTAACCTGATATGGTTTAACCCAAATGGATAATAGTTGTTGGTGTCTGTAATTTCAAGAGCTCCTGTCCTGTTACTTCCATAAAAAAACCCTTACATTTCCCAGCTGGTCTATGTACTGGTAAATATAAATATTTTATAACCCCAATAATAACCTCAAAAACATTTCTAGATTAGAGTTCTGTTTAGACTGCAAATCAATCATTTTAAAGTGTAAAAACCTCACTTTTATGAGGTTTTGTTATAGCAGCTCAAAGTTATAAACTTTGCGCTGCTAGGAGACTTTGCGTAGCTAGGTTATAAACTTTGCGCAGCTAGGGTTTATTTTTTATCAGCACAAAGTCTCCTGACTTTGTCCAGATTGGTTTACTTACTTCTATTCATATAAGTTTTAAAAGTAAGTAATTTTTGCGCTTGTTTTCCTTTTTCCTCAAGAGGTTTATAACCATCTTTTTTTGTATATATATAGACATAAGCACTCTTTTTTAAGACAATAGAATAATAACCTTTAGTATCAGTCTTTAGTTCTATTTTATCTTGACCTAAATATTCATCATAATTTTTATGTCCGTTATCGTTTTCGTATCTATCGTTTATTACTGTCACCTTAACATCTTTCAAAGGCTGAGAATTACTAGAGTCTAAAACGTAGCCTTCAACCTTTATATCATTTACATCTTGGTTGTTATAATAATAAATGAAAATGTATACACTTGCTAAAGCCAGTATAACGAGAATTGCTATTAATAATCTACTTATTATTTGCTTCATTTAATCTTTTATTTATTGCTGTTTGAATATTAGTTCCCGCTTTTGTCTGGATATTTCCATGCGTTAAATTTTTTCCACTAAGCTTTATATTTGTGACTTTTGCTTTCCCTTCAGAGGTGTGCCGATAACCTCTTGAGCCTGGAGAATTACTACTTCCACCATCACTTTTATTACTACTATTACTAGATGAGCCCGAAGAAGAACCTGAAGCTCTTGATGAGCTAGATGCACCAGAATTATTTTCTTGATAAAAAACATATGCTGAGTTCACATTATCTGAAATAGATGTATTTACGGTTGAGCCTCTTAATGGTCCGTCTGAGCTATCTACAATTATCATAGTATCAATAGGTACATTAGGAACTTCTTCGGCCAGATTTACTGCATTGTCTCCACCATAGCTATAGCCATATACAAGAACTATATCTCCCTGTTGGTAATTTTTTTCTAAAAATTCTTTTCCTGTTTCAACTCCTGCTCCTTGTGTTAATGCTGGTGATATCATAGCTCCTTTAAAATCCATTCCCAATGACCTAGCATAAGAAGCTGTAGCATTATATCTAGTACCAGCTCCTCCAGCATCTTTAGTATTACTTCTTATTTTTCCGTCTCCAGTAGGTCCTCCATGATAGAATACGGCTAAAACTCTAGGCTTAGGTCCTCCAGGAAGGTCTGGTTCTCTTCCGTCGGGATCAATATACATTACTGGATTATTAAATGCATAGTTGTAAGTACTAAATCTCGTCATCTTCTCCGCCAACGGATCCACCACACCCCATCTTCCAATATCTGCCATATACATTCTAGCACCATAATCATACATGCCCGTTTCCTGGAGCTCCTTCCCGTTGTACTTGTAACTATAATACCCTCCAATACTAGAAGTATTAAGTCCACCTACCCTGATATGATTTAACCCAAATGGATAATAGTTGTTGGTATCGGTTACTTCCAGAACATCTGCGCTGTTTTTTGCAAAACTTACCCTGGTATTTCCAAGATGATCTTTGTACTGGTAAATATAACTAATTGTTAATAAAAAAATGCCGCACGAAGGGATTCATGCGGCAGCGTAGGTATATCTGACATAATGAAAATATTAAAAAAAAGTTTTTGACTACATATTTGTTTAAATCCTTTATTAACTGTTGTTTTTAATACATTTATGAAGTCTATAACTTTTGGTAAACGTCTTACAGAAGTAAGAAAAGATAAAAAAATGTCGCAGGACGAAGTAGGCAAACTTGTGGGTGTTCACGGTGTTGTATGAACGCGAAGAAGTAAAACTATCTATTGAGATGGCAACGCAACTGGCAGAAGCCACGGAAGTATCTCTGGATTATCTTGTAGGTTCTACGGATATTCTATTGGATAAAAATATTGTCGCTAAAATTCTCGATATCCAAAAACTAAAAGAGAACGACAGACAGCATGTCTTCGCTCTCCTGGATGCGTTCTT
This sequence comes from Chryseobacterium sp. KMC2, assembly GCF_016756935.1. NCBI lineage: Bacteria > Pseudomonadati > Bacteroidota > Flavobacteriia > Flavobacteriales > Weeksellaceae > Chryseobacterium > Chryseobacterium sp. KMC2. The sequence continues at coordinate 3,294 of NZ_JAESIT010000038.1, read as the reverse complement.
AAAACAAACTATTCAAAGCATTATGTAAAATAACAAAGCCACTCGAATGAGTGGCTTTGTTGTATTGATACTATTTAGTATTTTGAATTAATGGAAAAAAATAAAAATAGAGTACAAATATTATTAGGGGTATACACAAAATAATATTCCAAAAATTTTTTTTAAAGATAAGAACCTTTATAAAAAGATAAGCTGATATAATTAAACCTATTAAATTCGTCGGAAAGCAAAAAAATAAATATATTTTTTTAGCTGTTCCACTATATGTATAAATCTCTCCAAAAACATCTATTAAAAGATAAATGAAAAAGTTAATAATAAATATTCCCAGTGGAATATAGGCTATTTTAAGTATTCTTATTTTTTCCATCCAACTTTGTTATAATTATATCCATTAGTAATTGCACGCTGATCCGCTTGTGAATCTTTCCCTTTCCCTGTTAAAACGCTACTTGTATTTGCTCCATTTTTCAAAACATCTAAAGGAGCTCCAATCATTTGGAAAGCCTTCCCTGTCATGAAGTTACCTGCATCATATACATTATATAATGTATTTGTTCCTTCAAATCTTATGAAGCCACCCGTTCCATCCGGAGGAGTTGCACCACCACCTTGCGATGGAGGATAATTACCTCCTTCTTGCACGACTGCTCCCATATCTCCTGCAAAATCAAATTGCCCATGACCTAATGAGCCCATATACATCATCCAAGGAGTCATAATATATGATTGTTCACCAAATGCTTGAAGATATTGGGCAGTATCTTTTATATCTCCTATTCCTACTTGATTGAAACTATCAGCCATCTGTTGAGCTGAATATGGAGAGAATAACCTTATTCCAGCATCTTCTAGTTCGTAATCATTCATTGTCCTTCCATATGAGGCAATAGCATCTAATTGCTATTGATCAAATTTTGAATCATTAACGTTTAACTGGTTACCATTTTCATCAACAACAGTATGAGGAATGCTTGGGTCTTGCACTTCAATTTGTGTTACATATCCTTGAGCATTGACTTTGATAATATCTTCATTTTGTCTCCCGTCAGGATCGATAAAACGAATTGGGTTATTAAAGGCATAGCTATACGGTGACCATCTTCTTGATTTTTCTGCTAAAGGATCCACCACACCCCATCTTCCAATATCTGCCATATACATTCTCGCTCCATAATCATACATTCCAGTCTCTTGCAACTCCTTGCCGTTGTACTTATAATTTTTATATGTACTCGGTCCAAAGAAAGATGCTCCAGTATTTAAATGACTCATTCCAAAAGGGTAATAATCATTAGAATCTGTAATTTCAAGAGCGCCTGTGCTGTTTCTTCCGAAACTTAGTCTTACATTTCCTAGATGATCCTTGTACTGGTAAATATAATAGTTTAGATTGAAAATTATAAAACTATTGCATGTGCAATGGTTTTTAGTTTATTCATAAGACCAAGCGTTCACGTCAGCAGAGAGTATATTTCATTTATTATCATTTAATAGAGCTGATACACAATCTTTAACATTCTGTATACCTAACTTTTGTTTAATTTCTTTCATATCCTCTTTCATATTTTTCATAGGATTACTATTGCAGAAAAAAGATACTTTTGCATTTTCATTATAATTGAATGTCCAACTTCCAACGTCATTTATTACATTATTATTAATATTATTTAGAAAGAAACTGCTTGTTCTTTCTGTATTTTTAAAATTTAATAACAAAATATTTTTATTTTCATCATCATCTGCATAGATAACGACTTTATAGCCTTTGTATTCAATTATCGAATTTTTTTCATCGATTTTTCCCATACAGTCGAAACAATTATTATTTATATGGATATTTTTTTCTTTGGGATTCTCCTGTTCATTATTAATACCTAATTGCAGATATGTTTTACCAGGAGTAAAAATTTTATTTTTTTGAGAATAATAATCAATATAAGTATCAACAATATTATTAACATTTATTTTTTGTGCTGAGCAACTTAAAGTTGCAAACGATATAATACATAAAAATATTATTCTATTCAATTTTTGCGCTGGATCCATCATATTTAATATATTTTTTTAAAACAGTTGAGTATACTCTAAGCTTGATATTATCATGAGCTCTTGCTACATTAATATCACAATTTTTACCAATATCACAATCAAAGGTATTTACTTTAAAACCTTTTGCTCCATAATTAAATCCACTAGGTGATATCTGATAATCAGGAGGATGGTTATGATCCTGTGCTGTTAAGCTACTTTGAAAAAAGTTATCGCCTCCTACTGAAAAATTAGACATATATCCCGTTCCTTTAGGATCGAGCGGAGAGGTACTGGGTAAATGATAAGTTGATATTACAGAAAAATTATTACCCGAAGTAGACGATTTATAAGTAGAATTTGCTGTTTCTACAGTCGTATTATTGTAAAAATACTCTGCAACTTCTGATGCTTTTGATTCATTATTATGGAAACTCAATGTAGATAGTTTGTCACTACTATTACCTTCATTATCTGTAATCGGTGAACTTAATGTTTTTTCCTGAGAGTTATTTTTAACATATCCTTTTTCACCAACTTCAACACCTCCATCATTGTCTGCTTTAAGATTTCCGTTTTTATCAAAATTCTTTTCAGCATAAATAACATCTGTTTTAGATTCTGCCATCCAAGTGAGATTTCCAGATTTATCTAATTTATAGATGTCTGTACCTTGTCTTCCATCCGGGTCAATATACCTCAAAGGATTATTAAATGCATAGTTGTACGGTGACCATCTTCTCATCTTCTCCGCCAGCGGATAATAATCATTAGAATCTGTAATTTCAAGAGCTCCTGTGCTGTTTCTTCCAAAACTTAGTCTTACATTTCCTAAGTGATGCCTATGTTGGTAAATACAGCTACTTGTTAAAATACTGCCATATGAAAGAATTCTTTCATGTGGCAGTAAAACTTATACTTATAATTATTTCCTAGGATCACAGTCAATTACACTATTATCAATATGTAATGCTTTTTTTGTTTCTTCTAACTCAGGTAAAACTGAATTACAAAAAAATATTAACTTACCTACTGCATCATATTCAAATCTCCAAGTTCGGGGATTATTATATGTTATATTCTCTTGGTAAGGAGGTACTGAAAATAAATTTTGTTTAGATATATTTTTAAAATTTTTAAATATAAACTCTTCTTGATTAGTTAAATTTGTAGCAATAACAATTTTATAATCATTATAAGAAACAACAAGCATTTTGTTATTTATTACTCCTGGGCAATCATAACAATTATCCAGTATATGAA
>NZ_JAESIT010000037.1:0-15753 GCF_016756935.1 Chryseobacterium sp. KMC2 | reverse complement strand
CTCCGGTCCATTCCCATCCGTTGAATCCGTCCTTAGCATAGTCGATAAGCCAGTTGCCACTATCAGTTTTTACGCTAAGGTCAGCTTTCCCATCACCATCATAATCAGCCGGCACAGGATGGGCTTCCGACCCTCCTCTTAATGTTCCAGTCCATTCCCATCCATTAAATCCATCCTTAGCATAATCTATAAGCCAGTTTCCATTGTCAGTTTTTACGCTAAGGTCAGCTTTTCCATCACCATCATAATCAGCCGGCACAGGATGGGCTTCTGACCCTCCTCTTAATGTTCCAGTCCATTCCCATCCATTGAATCCATTCCCGGAGTAGTCTATGAGCCAAGATCCTCCATCTGTTTTTACACCTAAATCTGCTTTTCCATCACCATCGTAATCTTCAGGGACAGCATGTAAAAAAGGTTGAATGTTTGGAGGCCAATATACACCTGTCAGAAATGTATTCTGTTGAAATTGAGAAAAGAGAATGTGAGAAGATAGTAATCCTAAAGTTAAGGCTACTTTGTTGCAAATAATAAGTGATCGATGTTTATTCATGTTTGTATAAAATGTAATAATTTAATTTCGTTGTGTAATGTGCTGATTTTAAGTGTCTTTTTTTATGTAGAACTTTGTTGTAAAATACAAAAATAGTTAAAGAGCAATATTAAATATGAATTTTTATTCCACTGCAAAAGAAATGATAGCAGCCTATTTATTTTTATCATTGCACTATACTTTATTAAGAGATAATTTATAAGGTAAACACAAATAGTAAGTCTGAAGTTATTTCAGGTAATATTGTGATAACTATATGTTAAACACTGAAAAAAGATGTTAAAATATTTTTTTTAATAAAATTTATTTCTAAATTTATTATTCAAAACAGTGTAAAAATAACCTGATAATAAATTCATTTTCAACTTCTTGTGTTGATGGTTTTTTCTATCTTGTAATGCGTGGTTGAAAGCATACTACTCCCATATTTAATGACCCAAATTTTAATAATATTTGTATGAAACGTCAAAACAAATACAGAAAATTCCAGCTTCAACAGAAAAATATTGAGGCTCTTGAGAGAGAAAATTCCCGCTTCAAAAGAGTGTATTCCGAGTATGAAAATATGTCTAATGAGCTTTGGAATCTTGAGAATTCCAGTGGTGAGCCTGTTCCTGATGATTTTATCAATGCAATGGTTTTACAGACATCTTATCTGGAAGATGAGATCGAAGACTGGCTTTTGCAATTCAACGAAAAAAAAACTGATATAAAACATTAGTGATTTTAGACAGCTTCCAGCTTGTTTTAAACGCTAATTGAAGATAAATTCATAATTTAGCATCCTTAAATTAAAATCTAAAATATGGTTGCTATTGTAGATAGTGGTTCTACCAAATCGGATTGGGTAATACTTGATGACTTTAAAAAAGTCTTTCTGAAAACAGAAACCATCGGCTTTAATCCGAATTTTATCAACAAAGAACTTATCGCTCCTGAAATAGAGAAAAACAGCAATCTAATATCGGTCAGAAATTCAATTACCAGAATCTTTTTCTATGGTTCCGGATGTGGAGTACAGAAAAACTGTGAAACCATTGAAAACGAACTCAAGAAAGTCTTTGGAAAAGCAGAAATTATTGTCAAGGAAGATCTGATGGCAGCTGCATATGCTGCATATAGTGGAAAACCGGCAATCGTATGCATTCTGGGGACGGGGTCAAATTCTTGTTTTTTTGATGGTGAAAATCTTAAAATTGAATTGCCGTCTCTTGGTTTCCTTATAGGGGACGAGGGGAGTGGAAGCGCTATTGGAAAACAGTTGGTGCGTAGGTATTTTATGAAAAAGCTGCCTGCAGACCTTCACCGTGAATTTGAATCAGATTATCAGCTGACCATAGAAGATGCATTGAAAAATATGTATCATGCTCCAAGGCCAAATGCTTATTTGGCTCATTTCAATAAATTTGTTGTGGATAGAAAAGATCATCCTTATCTAAGGGATATGGTTTTTGAAGAAATGAAAAATTTCTTCGAATACCAGGTTCTGCCTTATCACGAAGTGAATGAAGCTGAGATTAATTTTATCGGCTCCATTGCTTATTATTACGAAAATATTCTACGTTCTGTTGCTACAGAACTTAATTTAAATGTGGGACATGTTGTTCAGAAACCAATTGAAAGCTTAGTAGATTACCACATTAAATATATACTCTAACAAAAAATAAAACCTATGTCAAGTAACAATAATCGCGACGAAAAGAACTTTAGTCAGGCCGCGTTAGACTATCATAAAGCAGAACCTAAAGGGAAAATTGAAGTGATCCCCTCAAAACCGCACTCTTCTCAAAGAGATTTGTCATTGGCATATTCTCCCGGAGTAGCAGTTCCTTGTATGGAAATCTTCGAAAAACCTGAAACGGTTTATGATTATACAGGAAAAGGAAACCTGGTAGCTGTAATTTCTAATGGTACTGCTGTACTTGGATTGGGAGATATTGGAGCAGAAGCTTCAAAACCGGTAATGGAGGGAAAAGGTCTTTTGTTTAAGATCTTTGCTGATATCAATGTTTTTGATATTGAGATCAATGAGAAAGACCCGGATAAATTTATTGAAATTGTGAAAGGTATTGCTCCTACTTTTGGAGGGATCAACCTTGAAGATATTAAAGCTCCGGAAGCATTTTATATAGAGCAAAAACTGAAAGAGGAATTGAATATTCCTTTGATGCATGATGACCAACACGGAACAGCTATTATTTCTGCCGCTGCACTAATTAACTCTTTGCAGATTGCTAATAAAAATATTGATGAAGTGAAAGTGGTGGTGAATGGAGCTGGAGCAGCTGCCATTGCCTGTACGAAACTTTATATTTCATTAGGACTGAAAAAAGAAAATGTTCTGATGTGTGACAGTAAAGGAGTTATTAACCATAAAAGAGAAAATCTTACTCCTGAAAAGTTAGACTTTATTGCTCAGACAGATATTGAAACATTGGAAGATGCGGTAAAAGGATCCGATGTTTTCGTTGGTTTGTCTAAAGGAAACGTGATGACCCCTGAAATGTTATTGAGTATGGGAGAAAATCCAATTGTATTTGCATTGGCTAATCCGGATCCGGAGATTGCTTATGATCTTGCTATTGAGACCCGTAAAGATGTTATTCTGGCTACAGGAAGAAGTGACTATCCTAATCAGGTTAATAATGTACTTGGATTCCCTTATATTTTCCGTGGAGCATTAGATGTTCAGGCTACAGGAATTAATGAAGAAATGAAACTGGCAGCGGTACACGCTATTGCTGATTTGGCGAAAGAGCCGGTACCTGAGGCTGTTATTCTGGCGTATAACGTTCAGAGCTTGCAGTTCGGAAGAGACTATTTCATTCCAAAACCTTTTGATAACAGACTGATCACAAAAGTATCAAGTGCTGTGGCAAAAGCTGCGATTGAAAGTGGTGTTGCAAGAAAAACAATTACTGATTTTGAAGAGTATGAGCACCAGCTTTTAGACAGAATGGGAAGAGATGAGAGATTGGTAAGAATGATGCAGAGTCGTGCAAAATCTAATCCGAAAAGAATCACTCTTGGAAATGCAGAAGAATACAATGTACTGAAAGCAGCCCAAATTCTTTATGAAGAAGGAATTGCTTACCCAAGCCTTTTGGGAGACAAAAAGTACATCAAGGAGCAAATGGAACGTTTTGGAATCAACCTAGATATTCCAATCATTGATCCAAGTGATGATGATCAGAAGGAAAACAGAAAGAAATACAGAGAAACACTTTGGAAACTTCGTCAGAGAAAAGGGATGAATGAGTACAAAGCGAAGAGATATGTTCGTCAGAGAGATTATTTTGGACCTCTAATGTTAAAACATGGAGATACAGATGGTCTGATTGTAGGATTCTCTAAAAACTATACTTCAGTATTACGTCCTATTTTGGAAGTTATTGAAAAAGATAAAGGAGTAGATAAAGTAGCCGCAATGATGATGATCCTTTCTGAAAAGAAACCTATTTTCTTTGCAGATACTTCTATCAACCAGAATCCTACAGCAGAAGATCTTGTGAATATTGCTAAAATGGCAGAATTTACTGTAAAATCTTTCGCTATTGAACCTAGAATTGCGATGCTGGGATTCGAAAACTTTGCTGCAATTTCTGATACTTCCAAGAAAGTGGCTAAAGCTGTGAGTATCCTTCATGAGAAATATCCTAAGATGATTGTAGATGGTGAAATTCAGCCGGATTTTGCGATGAATGCAGATCATTTGAGCGATTATCCTTTCTCCAAATTAGGAACAACACCTGCCAACACATTCATCTTCCCGAATCTTGAAAGTGCCAACTTATCATATAAAATTCTAAGAGGTATGAAGGTAGCACAGGTAATAGGACCTATCTTAATGGGATTAAAGCAACCGGTACATGTACTTCAGATGCGTTCAAGCGTTGATGAGATTGTGAACCTTGCTACCATTGCTGTTCTTGATGCACAGAGAAGAGAGAAGAAGGCATAATAATTAAGATATTTATGGTTTTTATAAAAACCGGTATAGAACCAGACGAATATTCGTCTGGTTTTTTTATGGAAATGAATATAGAGTTCTTTTTTGTAGGTGAGGTGAGTATTTCTGTTATTTAAGGAGCATTTATTTTTATTATTTACGCAGATAGGCAGGTTTGTCTTTTTGCTGTTTTTTGTTGTTAGCTTGATGTATGTATTGGTTTTTGTGATAAATAGTTCAAAATATTCATTGATATAAGTTTTTTAATGAGTTGTTATTGGTTTTTTGAGGAGTGTTGGGTTTATTTAATATCTTAGAAAGTAAAACACAAGAAAGATTAAAAGCAAATACAGATGCATGAAAAAATGAAAAAAGATCCCCTTTTTTATTCCGGAATTATACGTGTAATGTAAAATATTACTGCCGAATCAAAGATTGGTTTTGGAATATTTCGATATTTAGACATGTCATTTCCGGTAAAATCCTTTGATTTTTTTATGAAACACAACAACAGTTACCCTTATGCTGTTGAAAGATCTGTATGGTTTTTAGTTGATTCTTTTTAGTAAAGAAACACTATGAAAAAAAAGACATTCACAACGTTGGGGTGCCATCTGCTTCTGATGGTAGGATCCCTGTGCTATTCACAAAAATTTAATTTCAATCCTCATGAGTTATCCATCAATGGGTACATAAGAACAGGAATAGGAGGCACTGATGGAAATCAAATGGTCAATTTTACAACTCCGGAAAATGTACATAAATTCAGAATGGGTAATGAAGCCAATCATTATGGAGAACTCCAGCTTAATTACCGGTATAAAAATAAAGATTCTGTAAATATGTATGAAGTAACCTATATGATGGCGAAATTTATTCCTTATGGAGGTGATGATTATAAACAGTTTCCTCAGACCGCCCAGTTATACGGAAAGATAAATAACGTAGTTAGAAATGCCAATCTATGGATAGGAAAACGATATTACGATCGTCGGAATAGTGAATTATTGGATTATTTTTGGCTTAATTCAGCGCAAAATTCACAGGTAGGTATTGGCATGGAAAATTATAAGATTAAAAATTCCGGGAACTTAAATGCCGCATTCATAAGATTTAAATATGGAAATAATGACTCTCATTCCTATGTAACTGATCTTAGGTATTTGGATATTCCCGTTTCAGAACACTCTAAAATTAACCTCCTTGGCCAGTATAGTCTTAAAACCGGAAATGAAATAGAAGATACTCCAAAATCTTTTGGATACGCAGTTGGAGGATGGTGGACATATTCCAAAAAAAATATTACCCATACTTCTACCGTAATATTCAGAAAAGGAAGTTCAATTACAGATAATTTTTATACAGGAAAAACGGTGTCAGATTTTACAGGTAGAAAAAGAATGTACAATCTTGACCATGCCAGCTCATTGGATATCATTAATAATTTTGTTTATGATGATAAACGGAGACATGCGGTGCAGGCATCACTTACTTATCAATACAAGGATTTTGGGCTTGGCAATACCAATGAAAATGGAGGGGTACTCGATAATAAAGTGGCAAAAAACTGGGTGAGTATAGGTTTTCGGTATCTGTATTATATTAACAAACATTTTAATCTGGCACTGGAAGCTGGAAATGATTATATGAAAGATAGCAGGTCTGCAATAGAAGGAAGTTTACAGAAAGTAACATTTTCCCCTCAGATTTCCTGGGATTACGGATATTATTCAAGACCGGTAGTAAGACCGTTTATTACCTATGCCCATTGGTCTGATAGCTTCATGGGGATAACAGGGGTGTCAGACTTCAATACCCGGCTTCTGAATAAAAATCATGGAATATCCTATGGACTTCAACTAGAGATTTGGTGGTAAATAACGAAGACTGAATATGATAGGACTGCCTGGAAATCATCGTAGAGGCTAAGATGAAGTTTTCGTTTTTTCAAATCTTTTGTTTTTCTTACAAATGATTGAATTCCACTTCAAAATTTAAGTTAAAAATCATTCGTACGTGAAATGAAAATATTAATTAGTTTAAATTGCTATATTTGGGAGTTTTAAAAATTAATAATGATATTTTCTTTACAAGGCACCGTTCAGGAACTTACGCCTACCTACGCAGTAATTAATGTACAAGGAGTTGGTTACTATGTAGGTATCAGTTTAATGACCTCACAGACGCTGGTTTTGAATCAGCAGACCTTCTTATTTATTCAGCAGATCATCCGTGAAGATGCTCATCTCCTCTTTGGATTTAACACTCGTTCAGAAAAAGAAATGTTTAATCTGTTAATAAGCGTTAATGGAGTAGGAGCTATTTCAGCCCTTATTCTGCTATCAACATTGAGCCTTGATGAGATCGCTTCTGCGGTACTTTCAAAGAATAGTGCTTTGATCCAAAAAGCAAAAGGTATCGGAGCAAAAACGGCTGAAAGAATTATTGTTGATCTTAAAGATAAAGTCCAGAAATTCAGTGATCCTGCAGAGAATATTTCTGCATGGGTAGATAATAAAATTAAGGAAGAAGCGTTATCTGCATTAGAAGTTTTAGGGATTCCTAAGCGGATGAGCGAGAAGATTGCTGATAAAATATTAAAACAAGATCCAAGCATCTCGGTTGAAGAATTGGTAAAACAAATTTTAAAAAACATTTAACATTTGGTGGCGAATAATAAGCATCTTAACATATTTTTGTTCCTGTCGTTTCTTTGTATGTCTGTCAGTGCCTTTGCACAACAGCAGAAGAAGGATACAGCAATCATAAGAAAAGAATATGAAGTGGCCGACCCTACAAGGTATGAAGCCTATTACGACATAAAAACCGGGATGTACTATGTGTATCCTAAAGTTGGGAATACCATTACAGGACCTCCCACAGCCATGTCTCCTGAAGAATATAAAGAATATATGCTGGCCACTCAGACCAGAGCATATTATAAGGAGAAATCTGAAAAATACAACCTCCTTTTCAGAAAAGATAAAACAGATGCGCGTAAGAAAGGGCTTATCCCTTCAGTGCAGATCAATAACAGACTCTTTGAAACTATTTTCGGAGGAAATAAGATTGAAATCATTCCTACAGGATATGCCTCCCTTGATTTTGCCGGCCTTTACCAAAAAATAGATAACCCGATGATTCTGCCTCAAAACAGGACCAGTTTTACTTTTGATATCAATCAGAGAATTCAGCTGGGATTATTGGGTAAAGTAGGAGAAAACCTTCAGTTAAAAGCCAATTATGATACCCAAAGTGGTTTTGCTTTTGAAAACAGGATGAACCTTGTATGGCAGGCTAAAGGAAACTGGAAGGATCTTCAGAGCAAAGGCCTTGGAAATGTAGATAAACCTAATGCAGGTGGCGAAGATAAAATCATCAAAAGGGTTGAATTTGGTAACGTAAATATGCCGCTTTCAACAAGTTTGATCCGTGGATCACAATCTTTATTTGGGGTGAAGGCTGAATTTCAGCTGGGTAAAACCTTTGGAACAGTTGTCCTTTCCCAGCAACAAGGTGAAGCCAGAAATATCGTAGTACAGGGCGGTGGGGTAATGAATAACTTTAAAGTCAATGCCATCGACTATGAAGATAACCAACACTACTTTTTAGGACATTATTTCCTGGGTAAGTATGATGATGCATTAGCCAATTACCCACAGATTAATTCAACGATCAATATTACCAGAATGGAAGTTTGGGTATTGGATCAGGGAAATAGCAATCTGGCTTATCAAAAGAGTATTATCGGGATCAGAGACCTGGGAGAAGGTGCTGGTGGAGCAATCCTACCAGACAACTCTCTGAATGGGTTATATACTGATATAAGTACTACGGCAGGGACCAGAGAACCTGGTAAAAATTATGGTGCTATTTTTCAGGGCCAGGTTTTCCCGGGAAGTGCAGCACCTTATGACAATGGTGAAGAATTTATTTTCAATACAAAAGCGAGAAGACTAAATACCAATGAATATACATTACAACCGCAATTAGGATACGTTTCCTTAAACCAGAAACTTAACGAGAACCAGCTTTTAGCGGTTTCTTATTCCTATACGGTAGGAGGAAGTAATAAAGTATATAAAGTAGGGGAATTTTCTGAAGAAAGCCCCGTTTTGATTACCAAGGTTTTAAGACCAAACAATAAGGTAAATACCCAATCACCAATGTGGAAGCTGATGATGAAGAATATTTATTCTTTAGATGCAGGACAGGTTGCGCAAGACGGATTTATTCTTAATTTATATTACAGGGACCCTAAAACAGGAGGTAAAGTAAACTATCTTCCAGGTACCCAGGTACAGGATCAGAACTTACTGAAATTAATGAACTGGGACCGTTTGAATATGAACGGAGATGTCCAGAATAATCAGGACGGTTCTAAAGGTGATGGTATTTTTGACTTTGCAACAGGCATTACAATCCGACCGGAAACAGGAAGAATTATCTTTACTAAAGTACAGCCGTTTGGAGATTATATGCAAACAAAGATAGGAAGTAATGATCCTCAGTATGTTTTCCATGATCTTTATGATAAACAGAAACAGGATGCCCTTTCCAGTAACTTAGCATTAAGATATACAATGGAAGGACGTTACAAAGGAACACAGGGACAGGGTATTTCTTTAGGAGCAGTCAATGTTCCGCAAGGATCTGTAAAAGTTTCTGCCAATGGAGTACAGTTGAATGAAGGGGTAGACTATACCGTAGACTATATGCTGGGAACTGTGACGATCATTAATGAAAATGTGAAGCAGTCTGGGCAGGCCATTAATATTTCATTAGAAAATCAATTGACATTTAATACCCAAAGAAAAAGATTCTTAGGATTAAATTTAGAAAGAAGGTTTAATGAAAACTTTATTTTAGGAGCCACAGTTGTCAACTATTCAGAATCACCACTTACTCAGAAAGTAAATTACGGACAGGAAGCTGTTAATAATACAATGGCGGGGATCAACTTGATGTACAACAATCAGGTGCCATTCCTGACAAGGCTTACAGATAAACTGCCATTGGTGAAAACAGAGGCACCGTCCAACGTAAACTTTAGAATGGAGGGAGCTTATTTACTTCCGGGATTAAATAAAGGAACCAATGATCAATCCTATATTGATGACTTTGAACAAACGACTTCTAAAATATCCCTAAAAGAACCTGCTGCATGGAGCTTAGCCTCAAGACCAGAGAAAAATACAGTGGCTCCGTTCAACAATCCTCCTCTTAATGATGATTTGACCAGCGGCTACGGAAGAGGTCTGTTATCCTGGTATAATATTGATCCGAGATTCTGGGGAGTAGGGGGAAGAACACCTGCAGGGATTACCCCACAGTCTGTATCCAATCACGCTTCAAGAAGAGTTCAATTATCCGAGATCTATAACAACAGGGATTTTGTAGCAGGAGAACAAACCTTTACAAATACTTTTGATATCTCATACTATCCTCAGGAAAGAGGTCCTTATAACGTAAATCAGGCCACTGAACTGGCACAAAACAGATGGGCCGGTATCATGAGACCGATCAGTGTTTCTAACTTTGTAAACTCAAATATTGAGTATGTTGAGTTTTGGATGATGGATCCTTATGCAGATGGAAACCAACTGGGAGCGAATCCCAAACTTTTACTGCATTTAGGAAATGTTTCTGAAGATGTACTGAAAGATGGAAAAATGCAGTATGAAAATGGACTTCCAACTCCGGCAACTCCATCTACAACTACCAACTCAAACTGGGGAACACAGCCAAAGCAGCCACCTATTCTGTATGCATTCTCTACCGAAGGAGAAAACAGAAAAGCACAGGATGTAGGATATGATGGATTAAGTTCTGATCAGGAGTCCATGAAATTTGGAAATACATTTGTGAATCCGGTAACTAATGCATCTGACCCTGCATTAGATGACTTCGTGTTCTTTATGTCTGACCGGTTTACGGGAAGCCAGGCCGCTTCACTGGTTCAGCGATATAAATATTTCAGAAACCCGGACGGAAACTCTGAAGCAAACTCTTTAAATGTAGCTTCACAAACGCCGGATGCTGAAGATATCAACAGAGATTATAACCTTGATCAAACTGAAAACTATAACCAATATGTTGTAAAACTGGATAAGCCAAGTCTTACATTGGGAGATAACAATATCGTTGATGTAAAGACGGTAAAAGCTAACTTCCAGAACGGACAGTCTTCGGATGTAAAATGGTACCTTTTCAGAATTCCAGTGTCCAAATTTGATCCTAATGAAGGAGCACATGAAACCTCCGTTTTAAATAATGTAAGATTTGCCAGATTAATGTTAACAGGATTTGAGCAAACTTCTACATTAAGATTCGGGACAATGGATCTTGTAAGATCAGACTGGAGAAAGTATCCAAATAAAATTGCCAGCCCCCTTGTAGAAAATCCAGATGAAGGAACTGGAGGAAGTACTACATTAAATGATAATTTTGAAGTAGGAAGTGTTAATATTGAAGAGAATGCATTGAACCAGCCTCCTTATGTATTGCCTCCGGGGATCGACAGACAGGTGTTGAGTGGAAATGCAGGAGCACAAAGACAGAATGAAGCTTCTCTTTATATGAAAGCGACCGAGCTTCAGGCTGAAGCGAGAGGGGTGTTTAAGAACACCACATTGGACATGAGAAGATATAAGAAGCTTAAACTTTTTGTTCATACTCATATCCCTGGGGGTAGAGATAAGGCTGAAGGAACAATAGATCCTAGAACTAAATTTTTCATCCGTTTTGGAAGTGATGCCACAGATAACTATTATGAATATGAAGCATCTCTAAAAATTACTCCTGTTTCTGCAACAGCTCCAATGGAAATCTGGCCGATGGAAAACGAAGTAAATTTTGATATCCAGAATTTTGTGGATGCAAAGATTAGAAGAGATAAGAACTCAGCTATAAAATTAACAGATAGAACGTCAGACCCTGTATTTAAGCAGGCTAATGAAGGAGGTTATAAAGATATTTATATTAAAGGGCGCCCTAGTTTAGGAAATATTACAACAATAATGATTGGGGTAAGGAATGCTGATAGAACACAAGCAGCAATGACCAGAGTACTTTGGGTTAACGAAATCCGTCTCTCTGAAATTGAAAATGATGGAGGATATGCTGGGAATGCAAGCTTAAATTTCAATATGGGAGATTTTGCAACAGTGAATGCAAATGCTTCTTATACCTCAGTTGGATTTGGAAATATAGATTCAAAACCGGCAGAAAGAAATCAGTCTACCCAATCAGCATTCAGTATTAATACCGCTATTAATGTTGATAAATTATTACCGGAGAAAACAGGTATGAAAATACCTTTGAATTACTCTTATTCACAAACTATCGAAGATCCGAAATATAATCCTTTGGATACGGATGTTGAGTTTAGCAAGGCTCCTAATAAAGAGCAGCTGAAAAAGGTTGCAAGAACGTATACTCAGCAGAGAAGTATTGGAGTTGTCAATATGCGTAAAGAAAGAGTGAATCAAAATAAAAAGCCTAAATTCTATGATATAGAAAACGTTTCAGTAACCGCTGTTTATAACGATGATTATTTCAGAGATATCTACACCAAGAAAAACTACAGACAATACCTGAGAGGATTTATTGATTACAATTATACTTTTAAACCATGGGTGATTAAACCGTTCAATAAGATGATCAGTGATACGGCAAAATCTACCAAGTATCTGAGATGGGTGAAGGAATTCAACTTTAACCCGGTTCCTACAAGACTATCGTTCAGAACGGAAATCGACAGGAATTATAATGAACTTGAGTTTAGAAATGTAGAGGCTATTTTAGGAGGAGATACCAGCGGTGATCTTGGAGCATTAAGAAACAGAAACTTCTATTTTGGCTGGCAGTATGGATTAGGATTCAACTTTACAAAATCATTAAAACTGGAAATCAATTCTGCAACCAGAACGTTGAATGATAATGTAGATGTGAACACCATGGACAATAAAGCCATTTTTGGAAATATATTCAGAGCAGGAAGACCGGTATTGTATAACCACAGGGTTCAGCTGAACTATAAACTGCCATTCCAGTACCTTCCTTATTTAGATTTCATTAATGCTGAAGTAGGATATGGGTTTACCTATAACTGGAATGCAAGATCTACAGCATTGCTTGCAAGTCCGGAAGGTTCGTTGGGATCTGTAGGACAGAATACCAATGTGATCCAGGCAACTGCTACTGCAGATATTCCAAAGTTCTTCGGTCAGTTTAAATATTTTAAAAATATTTCTACCAAACTGCAAAAGCGTAAACAGGAAATTGATTCCCTGAACAATGTGTATACACAGCAATGGGCAAAAAACAGATACAGATATAAAAATTATAAGTTTAAAAATAAACTGACAGTGCTTGAAAGTGCAGCATTCTTCCTGACCTCTTTTAAACAGTTGGACGTGAATTATAATGAAACTAACGGTACTGTACTTCCGGGGTTATTGTCTGCCCCGAACTGGTATGGCTCAGGACAGACATTAGGAGGTCCTACATTAGGATTTCTGTTAGGATCACAAGCTGATATCAGAAGGGTGGTGATGGAGAATGGTTGGGTAAGTAATTCCCCATACATGACAGATCCATATGTAAGAATGTCGACCAAAGAACTCAGGGCAAATCTCCAAGTTGTTCCAATGAACGATTTTAGAATAGATCTTAATATATTGCATAATTATAACAGAAATTTCTCACATTCCGGATTTAATTATACAAGTGGGGGTGTTGCTAATCCAGACTTTACGTTTGCTACTGATTTAATTACCTATTCCAATTCTACAGTACTTCTTAGTACTTCATTTAAAGATGGGCAGGCTGTTTATCAGACAATCAGAGAAAATGCAAGAATACTTTCAACCCGTTTAGGAGGTCCGAATGCAGTTATTGGGAATGACGGATTTGCAGAGCATTATAGCATTGCCAATGCGTATGTATTAATTCCGGCGTTTAGAGCAGCTGTTGAAGGTAAAACTGTGAAAACAATGGGTGACCCCAAAAAAGCAGGATTCCCGTTGCCAAACTGGAGAATTACCTATTCAGGACTGAGAAATGTACCAATGATTAATGGACAGTTTACGAAGTTTGATATTCTGCATGGTTATACAGCTACATATACAGCTACAGGAATCCAGTCTAGCATAGATTATTTTAATAGCCTTATTACTACGGTTGGTAATCCAAATTCCCCGTTTGATGTTAATAAAGATTATATCAATCCGTTTACTTTTGCTCAGGTTGGCTATGTAGAATCATTTGCACCGCTTATCGGAGTAGATGTAACCATGAGAAATAATATGCAGTTCGGATTACAGTATAACAGAAATAGAATGATGGTACTGGGATTAGTGAATCATACCCTTACAGAAGATTCCAACTCAGAATATGTGGTAAGACTGGGATATATTGTCCGCAACTTCAGATTGGGAATGGCTAATGTAAGAGGTTCAAGAGGAAAAGGAAGTGACCTTAATATCAGAGGAGACATTTCATTGAGAGACAGTAAAACCTCTATTATGAATATATTGTTGAATGACTCTCAGATCACAGGAGGACAGAAACTGTTAAATATCAAACTTTCGGCAGACTATAATGTTTCTGAGAATCTGAATTTAAGAGTGTTCTACGAACAGATGACTTCTAAGTATAAGATATCAACCGCATTCCCATTGTCAACGGTTAGAGCAGGTATTTCTGCAACGTTTACATTCGGTGATGCCGGTGGTGGCTTTTAAGAAGATATAATAACACTGAATAAACTAAAATCCCTTTCTATAGCAGAAAGGGATTTTTATATACTATGGTGAGGTTGACACTAATCCTCCCGATTAGGTGTTTTACGTTTGGTGATATGCCTAATCCTGTTTTTTGGAGTATTCTAAAACCCTTATTGATCCTCAAATAAAAGGTCACTATAGCTGAGTGTATATTGTCTATGAATTTTGCTGAGGTTAACCTCTCACAATATCCAGCAGGAATCTATATGATCACCCTGATTGATTCAAATGGAAAGACCTATCCGAACAAGGCTATCAAAAAATAATATTAACCTGAATCGCTGCTTCGGCAGCGATTTTTTTATTTCCATTCAAAATTTCTGTAAGATGCTTATTAAAGCTTTGAACCTTTTAGAATTTTGAATACATTTGTAAAAATAAAAATTTAAAAATGAACACACCATCAGAATTAAAGTACACTAAAGATCACGAATGGATCAAGATTGAAGGTAATGTTGCTACAATTGGTATTACAGACTTTGCTCAGGGAGAACTTGGG
Source organism: Chryseobacterium sp. KMC2 (assembly GCF_016756935.1). Lineage (NCBI taxonomy): Bacteria > Pseudomonadati > Bacteroidota > Flavobacteriia > Flavobacteriales > Weeksellaceae > Chryseobacterium > Chryseobacterium sp. KMC2. The sequence continues at coordinate 964 of NZ_JAESIT010000037.1, read as the reverse complement.
GATATCGTATATGTAGATGTAGATACTGTAGATGATGACCTTAATGGAGGAGATGTTTTTGGAAGTGTAGAAGCGGTAAAAACTGTTTCAGATTTATTCTTACCTATTGCAGGAAAGGTTATTGAATTTAATTCAGAATTAGAAGACCAGCCTGAGTTGTTGAATACAGACCCTTATGGAAACGGATGGATTATCAAATTAGAACTTGCTGATGGAGCAGATCAGTCTGAATTACTTTCAGCTGAAGATTACCAGGCTATCATTGGATAAGATTTCAAAAATATTTAGTAAGATATTGCCCATTTATTGGGCATTTCTTACTTACATGCTTCTCAAGCCCGGGGAGGAGAACCAGGAATATTGGTTCATGTTCAGTGGTATAGACAAAGTTTTACACCTGAGTATATTTGCGGCACTGGGATTCGCTTTCATTGCCACATTCCCCAGAATAAAATTCTCTTACTTTTTTCAGATCATCCTTATCTATGCTTTTCTTACTGAAATTTTGCAGGAAGAAATGGGATTGGGCAGATCTATGGAAACACTTGATATCGTAGCAGACACTATCGGATGTCTTATAGGTTATTATACCTATAAAATATTGATCAAACGCTTTTTCTGATATACCCTATAATTTGAAACAGGAAACTCCGTATTTCAAATTTTCCAAAACATTGGGACACTTACATTCTCACCCCCTCAACTCCCAACCTCTAGAACCCACCATCCCTCAGACTCTCCAACCCTCAGACTCTCTAACACCAGTAGCTTTTTCCCGCTATCCACTCATACTCCTCGCGCCAAGGCTTTCCAGTGCTGTAATCCTTATGCTTTCCAGCCTGTGCTGTGGGGTATCCGTTTCTATCGGGGCTAGGGGAGTAGATATAGATTATAAATATAGGCTGATGAATAACTGGTAGTCAATAGTCAATATAGCCAGCCATCAGTCGCTAGCAGCCAATAG
>NZ_JAESIT010000036.1:0-17741 GCF_016756935.1 Chryseobacterium sp. KMC2 | reverse complement strand
CTCCAAAAGAAATGCTTTATCGTCCTGAAAATAATTTTGTCCTCAATTTTTTTGCTGAAAACCGGCTTTTGCTGGAATATAAAGTAGCCACTTTACAGGATATTGCCCCTTTCCTGAATACTGAAGATTCCTATCACGAACCTGATCTTTCAGAAAACACAAGCGTCTGGAATGCCCTGCAGACATTAAGCTCAGATCACAATCATACAGGATTGTATGAAAATCTGGTCAAAGCATTTAATCATTACAGAAAATTACAGACCGTATGACGCATCAGAGTCTTTGGCAGTTTATTGCTGAACAGCACGAAAAGTTAATAACCCAGATTATTCAGCATCTTGGGCTTACCTTTCTGTCTTTATTATTGGCGATCACGGTGGGACTTCCTTTAGGAATACTGATTGCCAGAAAAAAAAGGCTTTCCGGTTCTGTGCTTGGTATTGCCGGTATTTTGCAGACCATTCCCAGTATTGCATTGCTTGGATTTATGATTCCCGTTTTCGGCATCGGTCCTAAACCGGCTATTGCCGCCTTGTTAACCTATGCTCTTTTACCTATTATCCGCAATACATATACCGGAATAACAGGTGTAGATCCTGCTGTGATTGAGTCTGCCAAAGCAATGGGAATGAACAGAAGCCAGCTGCTTTTTAAGGTTAAACTTCCTTTAGCTATGCCTGTTATCATTGCCGGAATAAGGACAGCCGCCGTTATTAATGTAGGGGTAGCCACCCTGGCTTCATTTGTAGCAGCAGGTGGTTTGGGAGAATTTATCTTTGGAGGTATTTCGCTTAACAATACCAATATGATTTTGGCGGGTGCAATTCCTGCAGCATTACTGGCTATTCTATTGGACCAGGTGATTGCTATGATACAAAAGTCGGGATATCTGGTATTCCGGAAACTGAAATATGTAGCACCGATTGTTCTTGTTATCATGGCAGCCGGCTATCTGCTTACTTCTGTTTCACATCATAAAATAAAAGCAGGTTTTACCCCGGAATTTATGGGAAGGCAGGATGGTGACATCGGGCTGCGTTCTGTCTATGGGCTCAATGTAAATCCACTGGTTGTCAATGATGCCATTATGTATAAAGCAGCTTATGAAAAAGAACTGGATCTGATCAGTGGTTATTCTACGGATGGGAGAATCAAGGCCTTTGATCTCTATGTACTGGATGATGATAAAAAAATCTTTCCCCCATACTTTGCGGCTCCCATCATTAAAACCAAAACTCTGAAAAAATTTCCGGAACTGGAAGAAGCTTTAAATCTGCTGGCGGGAAAATTCAATGATTCTATTATGACCGATTTAAATTACAGGTCTGATCATCTCCACCAGACACCGGAGAAGATTGCCAGGGATTTTTTAGTACAGAATAGTCTCTACAAAAGTCCCCGGAAAGGAAATTCAGGAACGGTAAGAATAGGTTCAAAAATCTTCGGGGAACAATACATTCTTGCAGAAATGTATACTATGCTTATTGAAGGATATACGGACTATAAAGCGGAAACAAAAACAGGCTTGGGAGGAACTAAAATCTGTTTTGATGCCTTAATGAATGACGCAATTGATTTTTACCCTGAATACACGGGAACCGGGCTTCTTGTCCTCCTACAGCCTACGCCACAAATCCTGAAAAATGTTACCCAAAGCGCTGATAAAACCTACCGATATGTTAACTCAGAATTTGAACAACAATATGGAATTCAATGGCTGAAACCGCTTGGTTTTAATAATGCATATGCCTTAATGATGCGCCGAAAACAAGCTGAAGATCTTAAGATAAAAAGCATCTCTGATCTTAAAAGGTATGTAGACGGAAAATAGGTTGCCTTTATTTTTACTGCACGGTACTCTGAACACTTACCCAATCCAATCACAGTTAAAAAAATACTAAAATAGAGTGAATAAAATTTGAAAGATATTATATGAACTATCTTTAGCTATAATTAAAAACATGCAGAATAAAATACTTCCTTTTATTGTCTTATCATTATTTTTGGATTCCTGCCATGCTCAGGATACGGATATTCTTTTGATAGATCAACTGGATAAAACATTCAGTGTTTCAAAATTTTACCAATCAAGATTGCAGAAGACTAATGAGATTCTATCAACCGATCTCAAAAAGATGGATAAAAACGCGGCATTAAAAGCCCTGGAAACAGCTATGTTTGAAAAAGACACATTGGCTTTCTACGCATCTGAAGGAAGATTGCCCTCAGACTTTTATCTTGAGTCTACCAATGACTGGATGAGCAGAAAAAAGAAACCGGTCAAATATTTTGGCTATCAATATAAAACAGTAGCTTATGATGAAGCAAAAGATACTTTGGCGATTGTAAATACGGTAGCATTCCCTTCTTTGGACATGGCGGAAAACAATAAAGGAGAGTTTGCGTATCTAAGAGCCAGTAAAGCCTCAAGAAATAAAAATGATTTTTCAAACCTGCTGAGTTTTCTACAAAAAAACAGCAAACGTATACCTATTGAGGATAGCTCATCTGAAGAAGTAAGCTGTTGGGAAAATAAAAACTTCTATTACATTCTGTCTAAAAAAGATGGAAAAGAGGAAGAGATCCTCTCATACGATCATTCAGGAAACAAAAATTCTAAAATGATTGAGATTTCAAACATACGTCTGAATGTATACAGCAAAGAATATATTCAAACTCTCGGAAAAGAAAAGGCCTATATTCCGGAATACATCCCGGCACCTAAATGAAAGCTATGAAAAACAATATACTGACCTTATTTTTAACGGTAACTATGAGACAAAAAGTTCCGTTAGGTATTGCTCTTGTTGCGGGAACCTGTATTTCTTCTGCCCAGACATTGACCTCATCCGGCATCTGGTATGATATCATCCCCGGCAAACTTAATACAGACAGCCTTTTGGTCCAAAAAGGGTTTAAAATGAAGTACAGCGGTCCCAAAAAACAAGGAGGTCTTTTGTCTTGTTATTTTAATAAAAAGTCTGATGAATGGATGTTTATTCATGCCAATGTTCAGAATCAGATCACTTTCATATCATATCTGCTCCCTACCTTAGAAAAATATAAGAAAAACCTGATGGAGAAGAAACAACTGCTTCCAGGCGAAGAAGTACAGGCAATGGGTAAAACCAGGCAGGAAAACAAGATATATTATGATCTTGGCTATATTATTAAAAGACCTGAGTTATCTGATCAAAAGGAATGAAAGCGATGGTAAAAATTACCCAACCATCTTTTTCAAAAACATTATCTTCGCAGCAAATAAAAAAAACCTGACAATATGAAAAAAATAATATTTCTCGCCTCAGCTGTTCTTGTATTAAATTCATGTGTAGTATCCACTGCCGCAAAAGTGGTAAAGGGAGCAGTCAATGTAAGCTACAAGGCAGTAAAAGGAACGGTGAACGGGATTAGCTGGGCCGTAAGCAAAGCTAAAGGAAAGATTGATGAAGACCGTTTAGACGGAACCTGGAAAGTAGTGGGTGTATACCGTGGTTCTTTTGAAGATTTTTCGAAAGATCAGAACCCGGAAAGTTCATTCAGTACAGATTGTACAGAAAGTTATGATCAGATTATTTTCAAGGCTAAAAAATCTAAATTTCAGCCGGTACACTGCAGTTCTGAGAAAGAAGACTGGGTAAAATATTCTCTTGAATTTGGAAAAAATCCTTTGACTAAAGAAAAGGAAAACTATATAGAATACAACTCCAACAACTATATTTCCGTCATTGATGTCAACAACAAAACAATGGTTCTGGAAGGTAATGTAATGCCCAAACTGGCATTTTCCGGAGCTAAACTCTATCTTTTAGAAAAGGTGAAATAATCATTAAAAAGGTAATGAGGAGTTACTTAATCTGTACTCCTCTCCTTTTTTAACCTAATGGCTGCTTCAGTGTAACACTAAAAATATCAAAGTATTGTCAGACTTTAATCTCAATACCTTCTTTGAAAAGGCAATATATCCTTTGCTTGATCTTACGGATAGGGAGAAGCAAATGCTTTTGTCTGAAACCCGTATTCTATCTTTAAAAAATAACAGCTTTCTAATCAGGGAAAATACAATTGTGGATCATCTGTTCTTTTTAAATAAAGGATTGGTAAGAAGTTTTTATACTAAAGACCACCGTGAAATCAATACTGAATTTTTCTTTGAAAATGATTTTCTTACCGCATTAACAAGCTTTCTGACCGGTAAAATAACATATCTCAATTTTCAATGTCTCGAGGAATCTGAGGTCATTGCTATTCCCAAAACTTTAATTGACCGCCTTTTATTGCAGGATCAAAAATGGCATGTGCTCCTCAATCAGATCCTGAAAAAAGAGTTTATCAAAAAATGCTGCAGGGAAAGTTCTTTCCTGTTGCATGATTCCCTTGAACGGTATCTGTATTTTCTTGAACAGTTCCCCAATTCGGAAAACAGAATTCCTCTTTTCCATATCGCCTCTTATCTGGGGATAAGCCCGGAAACATTAAGCCGCATCAGAAGTAAAAAATTGAAGCAAATTGATTTAAGTCAAGTAAATAAGATCTGATTTTCTGCACTTTTGTTTTAAATAATTCAATTATGGACAAAAGAGTACGATTTGATTTTGAAGTTTATTTTACCAACGGAGGAAATCTTAAAGGGGAAGATTTCAGACTGGACATCATGGGCGATAACATTACAGATCAGGAGCTTGCAGATTATATTATTGAAGATCTTAGGTTACTTATGGCCGGCAAAGTAAATATTCTGAATAAGCAGATCTTCAGTGAGCCTCACAAAAGAAAATCCGCAAAAGAACACTCCCCTACGGAAAGACTCATAGATCTAAGCCATACCATCGAAGAAGGGCTGATCACCTATAAAGGGCTTCCGGCTCCTCATATCTGTGATTATCTAAGTCGCAGGGATTCTCAAAAGTTTTATGACAAAGGTACAGAGTTTCAAATTGGCAGTATAGAAATGGTCACCAATACAGGAACTTATATCGATTGTCCTTTTCACAGATTTGAAAACGGAAAAGATACAGCCGAAATAGAATTGGAAAAGTTTGCTGAATTAGATGCCGTAGTCTTTCGGATTCCTTATTCTGAGACACTGGAAATCACAGACGAACATTTCAGAAACAGGGAGATCAGAAATAAAGCCATACTCATTCATACCGGCTGGGATCGTCACTGGAATACTGAAACCTATTATGAAAACCATCCTTACCTTACGGAAAGTGCAGCAGAATATCTTAAAGACTGTCAGGTAAAACTTGTCGGCATTGATTCCCATAATATCGATGATACAACAGGCAAAAGCAGGCCGGTACATACCATTCTTTTATATGCCGAAATATTAATTGTGGAACACCTTTGTAATCTGGATAAACTTCCTGATGAAGATATCACTTTTACCGCTGCTCCTCCAAAATTCAAAGGGGTAGGAACTTTTCCGGTAAGGGCATTTGCTTCGGTAAAACAGACTTTACAAAAATAGTTTTCTGTGCAAGAATTTCTATTGATAAATAGTGAAATCCGGGCTATTTTAAAAACTGAGCTGCGACAAAATATCCTCCGCCAACTACCAGTAATGGCAAGGCTATAGAGATCAGTACCAAAGGCCAGACAAATATTCTGAAATAAGTATATAATCTTACAGAAGAAGGATCCGCAGGGTCATAAATAACGGTCTCTGTTTCGCCTACTGCCCAGAATGAAGGATTACTTCCTTCCGGCAATTCATAGGTATATTCAATATTATTTCGAGTCCGGAAGGTAAAAAGAGGTAGATATACCTCTCCGTCTGATTCAATTACCCGCAGAGAGGTAACAGTTGCTGTTGCCTTTTCTGCTTTCTGCAGGAATGCAAGTGTACTTCTGAAGCTCAGTAACGCTGCAACAAACAGAATCACTCCTGCCCCAAGGATGATATAATATGGCCACATAGCTTTCTTTTTATGGTTATTCATCATATTGCTTCCTGCAAACAGACATTTGACTACTCATTGATTTTCAGATTCATATCTTCAATATAAATATACAAAGATTTACTATATCCTAATTAAGTCCTGCCAATCAATCTGCTATTTGGTCTCTATTGCCACAATTTTCTTTCCTTCTTCTCCCAAATAATGAACTACCAGCTTTTCATATACTTTGTACCCATCATCTACATTCGTAAATATGAGAATTCCTTTTCCTGATTTTGGAAGTACAAAGGCAATACAGCGTGTTCCAAGATCAGCTCCTCCGTGTGATAAGGCATAGTTGCCATTTCCCAAATCATAGATTTCAAAACCCAATCCGAAGTATTTATTCTCCTTCGTTTTTACCTGATTTTTGGTCATTTCCTGAAAAACTTCAGGCTTTAAATGTTCACCCTTCATAACGCTAACCATAAAATTACCGTAATCCTGAATGGTAGTATGCAAGTCATCCGCAGCATTGGCTACTTTGTTTTTTTCCGTGGGATAAGGCTGACCTTCTTTATTATATCCTATCGCAAATCTCGATTCTTCTGTATGCTGATTCCAAATATAATCGGTGTCATTCATACTAAGCGGCTGAAAAATCAGCTCCCGGGCAAGTTGGTTCAACGGTTTTCCCAATTTCTTTTCCAACGCTTTATGCAGGTATTCAAAACCTTCTCCGGAATATTGGTATTGTGTTCCCGGCTCAAACTGAAAGTTTAGCTTTTTATCAGGATTCATCCATCTCCAGTTCGGAAATCCTGTCTGATGGCTCAAGATAAGTCTGGTGGTCAGCTTTCTGTGTCTTGGATCGTTTAGAACATCAGGATCTACCCAGTACTGGTCAAGAGGTTCATCCAGCTTCCATTTCCCCAAACTTACCAGACGCAGTGCTACCATTGCTGTTACAGGCTTGGTAAGCGAAGCCACATTGAAATAGGTATTATAAGGTGCCGGAACTCCTTTTTTTATTTCCCCAAAAACCCTTATCTGTTTAAGCTTTCCTTCTTCAATAATTCCCAGCCCGAGTGTCGGAATTTTATTGTCTTCCAGCCAGCTTTCAATCGTCTGATCATCCCCAGGAATATTCTCCTGAATCGTTGATTTTGCCTGATGATCAAAACTCAGGGATTTAGCCAGTTTCCAGCTTCCATTTTCTATCATCCAGAAATTGGTGAACTTAGCTTTCCCCCCTAATTTTTCGGGTTTTCCTTTTTCTTTTTCAGAAAACTCATGGCTGCCATTCTGAATAACGGCATATAGTTTTCCGTTTTGGTACATCGGATAGATTTCGGAACTTTTATCTATTAAAACTCTTTTTACCTGGCGCATTTCCGGTGCCTTGCACAGTCCGTTTTTAAAATCAATCATGAATTTCTTTTTATCAGAAATACCGTCTTTGTCATGATAAAACTCCAGCCGGTCGCTCAACATATTCTCCATTTGAGAAATATTGCAGGTATTAAAGCCTACTGAAAAAAGAAGACTGTCTCTGGACATAATAGTCTTGTACAGGGCATCAGTTTTTTCTATCTGTGCTTGTGTATTGCTGAAGAAAAAGATGAAAAAAGGGAGTATAAAATGAGTATACTTTGTCATTGTTAATAATTTTGACAAAGATTAAATTTTAGTCCGTTTCAATGCAAAAAATGAACCTGACAAAAACCCGACAAAGCCCTGACATGCTTTATATCATACTGAAATTCAGCCTGAAATACAGTTTCTTATTCCTATCTATTTCCGCTGCATTACGGAGAATAATAAATACATTAGAGAGTGCAATCAGGATCATCAGGATCAGGGTAAACGGACCTCCGAGCTTTAGAAAAATCCCCAACATAAATACAATAGGAGCCATTGCCGTCCACAACATCTGAACCGAGATAATCTGTCGGGCAAGGTTGTTTCTCTGCTTCATGGTAAACATCAGCAGCAGGGGAGCTAAAATATTAAGAGGTGGAAGCACAATACATAAAAGCGAAGAAAGGTTGATTATTTTAATCAGAGAATAGTTTATTTCTGGTGCTTCTTCTTTGATCTCTGTGGTTTTCTCATCGGTATGTACTGCAACTGCAATATCATTCTGCAATAGGTTTTCTTCTATATCCAGGGTTTGTGCCAGCGCCCGGAGTGTATGTCCTTTAGGCTCCGTACCCGCTTCTATCCGCTGGATCGTGCGCACAGAAATTTTAGATCTTTCTGATAATTCTTCCTGGGTCAGATTTTTCTGCTCTCTTACTGCTTTTAATTTAGACATAGCATGCGTATTCTACAAAGAGATATGTATTCATTTTCGCTGGCTAATTTACATCTTTTTCAGTAGTAACGGTAGAAGCAATGCAGTAGAAAAGTTATTCCTATAAAAATCAACCATTTTATCAAAAATAAATGTAATTTTATTAAAATTATTTATGATTTGTTATCGATAATCACTTAAATAGCATTTTCATACAACCCACAACACCAATCTTTTTATGGAAAATACCTCAGCCTCTCCATCGGAAATCAGGAAAAATATAGCAACCTATCTGGGACTCACCCTGCTGTTTTGTCTACCTGTTTATTATATGTGTATTGTTACCGGAAAACTAGGAGGCGGAGCCATATCTTACGCTACCATTATTATGTGGTGTCCGGCTATTGCAGCACTGCTGACCTGTCGTATCAGAAAAATCCCTATTGCTTCCCTGGGCTGGAAATGGGGACTCACCAAATATCAGGTGATGGCGTATTGTATTCCGCTGCTGTATTCCCTTGTCCCCTACCTTATCATCTGGATAAGTGGTGCCGGTGGTTTTTATAACCATGAGTTTGTGGCTGAAACAGGAAAAGGTATGGGCTGGAACCTCCCTGATGGAGTAACCATTATTCTGTACATCCTTCTGATGAGCAGTTTTGGAATGGTACGTTCCATTGGTTCTGCCCTGGGCGAAGAAATTGGCTGGAGGGGACTTCTGACTCCACAATTAGCGAAAATAAACTCCTATACTGCAACTTCCTTATGGATGGGAGTGATCTGGTCACTCTATCATTATCCTCTTCTTCTTTTTTCCAATTACAATACGGGCGGACCCAAATGGCTGGCATTAACCTGCTTTACGGTTATGATATTTGCGTGTTGTTTTATCTTCACCTGGCTGCGCTTAAAATCCGGAAGCCTGTGGACAGCGGCTATTTTACACGCCAGCCATAACCTTTTTATTCAGGCTATTTTTACCCCTCTTACGGTAGACAAAGGACATACCAATTATTATATCGACGAGTTTGGTATTGCTCTTCCCATTGCTACAGCTATCGTAGCGTACTTCTTCTGGAGAAAACGAAAGGAGCTGCCGGAGCAGACTCTTGAAAAATCAGATTCATCTGTTACCATTCAACCATTATCATAACATGCAACAACGTTAGGATTGCCTTATATCAATCTGCCTTTTCCATCTTTCTGAATTTTCTGGATAAAGGAGTATTTAACATGGAATTGTCTGTGCCTATTTTATATACAAATTCGGAACAGTTCTAATCCTGTTCCGAATTTGTATCTATTCACATAAAATAGCTTAGAATGAACGTTTCCTCAACTTTTACATTAGAAAACCTTCACAGATTTAATGATCATTAATGATACTTACAGGAGGCAATGTTGAAACTCCAGGGGGTAAAGGTGGTAACACCGGCCTGTTTCGGAGGGTCACATCATAGGTAATATGGCTGATGATCCAGTTGATGATAAGATCACCGGTCTCATTAGCAGGTATCAGTGGCTGATTAAAATCTATAGGTCTTGTAAACTTGTTTTTCGTTGAAAAACTAATTAAATCTCCAACCCAGGGATCATCCTGTTTTGGATTATTTAAAGTTCTTATAAGAGGAATGCATCTAAGTTCCCAGGTTCCTGCCACCCAGTCATTACCATCCCCATGGTTCTTTCTATTGAAAAACAGATAATTAAAACCTTCTCTTTCCTTCTCATTGTAAGTTTCATCATTGTTTTCACTTGCGTAATCACTAAAGCAAAGGTAGCTGTAAATTTCATTCCGGTATTCTTTTAAAAATGCACGTAATTTTTCCCGGTTATTTACAGAATCTGGACTTTGGAAGTGCCATGCTGTAAATGTTTTTGCTCCGTCTTTTTTTGTTATAATGATAGCACAGCCATTCATTTCTCCGGTAATAACATATTGCGGCTCGGCTAAGGTAGGATACAAGGGAATATTTTCCAATCTTCCTATATTTGAAAAATCATCTTTTGGAGTTCCGGAAATGTATGGGAAAAAGTATACCGGACCTAAATTGATCCGCTTATACCCAAAGTATCTCTTAAGTAGGCCAACGTTTTGGCTCACCGTAACCCCACTAAAATCAAGATCATCAAATTCTACAATTTGCAAATCAGTTTTTTGGGGGAGCATATAAGATGGATTTTTTTTGCCTTCTGTTTTCCTTAAGGCCTCTCTGAAGTTTAAAGAAATAGCCTTCGGATGATTCCATATAAGATCCTCCGGCTCCGTTTCCTCTACTATTTTTTTTAGCATATAAATTATTTTTAAATGGGTAAAAAACTACTATTGACCGAAAGAACCGGCCTCCCTTATTTTAGCAGCCAGTTCCTGTAAAGATGCACGCGTCTCTGCATTGACATTAGCACCAAACAAAATCATAAGCTCATCTAAAACATGTTGTCCTTTGCCTCTCTCACTTTGCCAATAATCTTCTTCGGTACTCCCTACAGTTTTATGATTTTCATGAGTACTGATCTTTTGTAGTAGTTTCTGTACATCAGAGTCGTTAAATACCTCACCTATCTTCTGTTCTCCTACATTTCCAAACAAAAGATGAATTAATCGTATGGCAAAATGAACTCCATAACCCACCTGATCAGAGGTAAAGTCTTTTGTCGCTATCATCGCACCAAGCCGTCCCTTCCGGTCTACTTTATTGGGTTCCAACAAGGCCTGGTACTGCTGATATTCATTTCTTCCCATCCAGGTCCCTGCGCCTGCTGCAGAAAACAACAGTTGTACATATTTTTTTTTCATGATATAAGTTTATAATTGAATTTTTAAAGTTTTTATTTACTCAATGAAACCTGAACCAGGTTTTCTGAAAACTGATATCACAAATTTCTGTGTAAAGATTCTGATTCATCAAAGGGGAAAACCCCATTTTCAAAAAGTAAGGGTTTACCCGTATTACATGTAAACGCCCTCTTATTTTTGGATTGTGGTTGCCTTGAACACGATCAAAAAAAGAATGGATTAGTCTTTGACCAATCCATTCTTAAACAGTTTTTACTATTATATTTGACAATTCACAGATATATACTAAACCTGAGGATCTATATATAAAATCAAATCTCCGGGAAGTGTCACACCTGTTAAAGGTGCTATGGAAGCCGCCGGCCAATTGAAAGAAGTACTGGCACTTCCAATATTGGCTCCTACCTGAGATAAGCTGATATTAAACTTAAGCTGAGTAACCACTATTGGGACAACAATAGCTACCACAGCGGCTACACAGGCCCCTAAAGTTCCAAATGTTGCAATAATCAATGCTCCAACAATAGCCCATCCGCCCGGGCTTAATGCTGCAGAACCACTTCCGGATGGTGCATCAACATTAAACGAGATCGTCTGCCCCGATAATCCCGGAGTAAGATAAATGTGACCACTCACATTTATCCAGATTAAGCTTGAAAATGCCGAAACAGGATACCCAACGGCACCGTAATCAGACTGTATCTGTCCATTGTTATTAACGTAATTATTCATACTCGTTAATTTAGGATTATACTCGCCATCGAGATTAACAGATGTGTTGAGGCTTACATTATAAGGTGTACTGGAGTTTCCTGTTACTGTAAATGAGCTGGCGGTGGTATTTAATTGGGTAGCCAGAACAGGAAGCAGCATATTATTAAGAATACACCGGTTAGATATATACATGGCGGCATTCTGATCTGATGGCAATAGAGCCGGGCCTCCCATAAAATTTAATGAACCAGCAGATCCCGTACTTGTATTGGCTACTAACGCCAAAATATTAGAGTCCGGATTTGAGGTGTTGGCCTGAATGGCAAAATAAATACTCCCTACAGGCTGTACAGCAGCTGGGACACCTTCCAGATTTACAGTTCCCAGATAATAAGAACCTCCTTTGTATACCTGTTGCAGGTAATATTCCACCATTCCGTTTAATACAGCTACCCAACCTTGCGGAGGATTTACACTTACACTAAATATAGCATATTGACTGGTAAAATCCAAATATAACCGTACCGCATCAGTACCGTCAAGGGTTACACTTAAATATTGAAGGTTGGAAATAATAAGCAGAGTACTCCCATCCGGAATCACATGAGAAGCGCCCGAGAATGTCAGAGTTCCGCTTATTGGAACTTCTATAGAGGCCATAGAACTTGTGCCTGAACTTTGTGGGGGCGTTAAATTGGTGGTTGGTGTACCAAAAGATCCGTCAAATGTTATCCCTCCTGATGATGTATTAACATTACTGGGGAAAAGATTATCATTGTAAGCTGCTCCAATAAGCTCATTAAGCAGTGATTGGGTTGCTACCGCTACTAGGTCCCATCCCTGGGTCATTACTGTTGCCATATCTTTATTTTTTTAGGGTGGTTAATAAAATATCAGAAGCCTCTTTGACCATCTGAATAACATCCTGCGGGATCCCGATATTGGCATCTTGCATAGCCTTCATAGGATTTTCCACATATTGCTGACCATTATCCGCTGACCTTGAGATCCATTCTATGATTCTGTTCTCGTAAGGCATTAAGGCAACAAAAGCCTCTTGGATTTTTTTATTAACTGTTGAATCCGAGGTAATATTTGATGTAATCATTGAAGAAAAGCCCTTGTTGGCATGAAAGCTTACATCATAGGATTTTCCATTTTCATTAAATTGAAATGATGTTTCGGTTAAAGTCTGTTTTTCCATGTGATTTGATTTTTGATTGTTGCCTACTCTTAAAGGTTTTCAGCATTCCCTATTGATTATAAACAATAACGATATGAAGATCGTCCCTGCTTTTTTGATTTGTTTTCTGATTAGTAAGCTCAAAGTAACGCACAAAAAGAAGGGAATTTTAGAGTGTAAATAACCAAATTATGTATTCAGTATAAATACTCTTACTACACTGATTAAATAACAAAAACATAACTCATAACTCATAATGTATAAATACAACGCTCCCACCCAACATTTCACCCATGAGAGAATTCCCTTATTTTTTAAAATTCAGTCTTTTCCCTTAATGAAGATTTATTTTGATTGATGAAATTTGTATCAGACAAAAGAGGTTAACAATCTCATACTGAATATTCGATAAGAAAAAAGAAAGTGTTGAATTGAAAGGAAATCTTTGAAAAAAGATGTTTGAAATTAAAAATAATAATAACCATTTAAACCCAAAATATGGCAGATACAGTAAACAATCAGACTACAGATGCAGTAACGCAGACGAATGTTACCGTGCTTGGTGAATCTCCCGCACAGGCCATGAGTATGCTCTACCAGATGGCTACACATGCCAGTGGAATTTCCATTCAGAATTCGGTAACGAATCAGCAGAACTTAAATCAGCTTAATCCTGCGATTGTTGCAGATGCCATTAAAATTTTAAAAGGATAATCTAAAACCTTACGATCATGAATGAGCACAACAGTCAAATCCAACAATCGCAGACAGCGCATGCCACCACTCCGGTGGAGAAAGCTGTAGTATTTGTAAACAGTGAGGTATTGGCACCCCCAAAAGCATCCCCTATGACCGGAGTAGCAAAAGTAATGATTGAACAGTCTACGGGAATGATGGTTCAGGATCTGCAGTCTTTTTTAAAAGGATTTGAGCAGGTAGGTCTTATTGCCTTAAGCAGATTAGCCAACAATTTATTGACTTACGGATCGCCTGTAGGTCCTGCTCCGGGCAGTAAAGATACAGAAGCTCACAAAGCTGAATTTGTACAGGCAGAGGGGACGGGACATAGTAATGAAATGATGAAAGACTTATTTAAAATGGTGAGTGATTATGCAGAAGTAAAAGCTAAAATTTCCAATACCATATACAACGCCAATACGCTTCCCATTCCGAATGAAACACCGGTATCTCCCCCTTATACCGATATTTTATCAGAGGCTGAAGATCCTGAAAAAAAAAACAGGTAGATCCGGTAACGGAACAAACCTCATCAGAAAAAGAAGAAATGAAAAAAAGCTTTATTACGGCTGATCATGAGGGGAAATTAGTATTGAAGTCAATAAAACTGACACAGCCACTCGTAAAACCAGAAATTAAAGAAGCAGTAATTCCTTCAGAAGAATCTGAAGTTACAACAGAAAAGAAAACCATAATAACCCAACTCATTGACAAACTTAAAATAAATAAGAAATGAATTATTCTACAGTAACCAAACCCGCTAAAATTTTAAATCTACAGAGCTTACATGATTTAAATGAACGGCTTTATCTGACCAGAAACAGTGATACCGCTTATTTGGACACAAAAAACACAGATAGCAAGAAAACCGACAATAATGCAGAGCGTATTGTATTTAATCTCCAAACATCGGACATTAATATACAACCTTCTGTAAGACTGGTCAACTGCACCAGGGGAAGTAAAAGATACAATCATTTTCAGTCTTTTGTGATAGAACCTAAGGATAAATCAACCGGAATCGTAGTTATTATGATCAAGCTGGATGATCCGAAAGCCTTTTATTGTAATGTAAGAATTTTACCCCTTACTACTTTAAGCGACATTGCACTTCCGGAGAGCGATTCAAAACCTCTCACAATTAATCTTGAAAGATCAAAATGCATTCTCAAAACGGATATTACAATTACTCCATCCAATACAGGAGAAGCAATGTATTCGGTACATGATGTAGATGTTTCTGATGTTTCTGATCTGGTCACTCCGGTTGAGATGATAGAATTAAAGAGGGAACTGGAGTTTCAGGCTTCCAAGCTGATTGCCCATTATTTCCAGGAAATCCTAAGTATTGTAGTGAATGAAACGCCAGTAAATAATGGGAAGCCTATTGTGATTTCGGATGATTATATTCTAACCCTTCCTCACAATCAATTAAAAGAAATGCTTTCAGCCAATGCTATTTCTGGGTGTATTTCTTTAGAAGTTACAGGCTATAATGTAATCAGAGGGCTTAATCCGGACTGGAGGGCTGCTTCTGCATTTATCGGCTATATACTGTAATTGCCAGGTATTTTTTTAACATCATAAAAAACAACATTAATGCGCAGAAGAATTCCCAAAAAAGTTCCTGTTCAGCAGCCTCCTGTCCCGGTGACAGAAGAATACAATAAGCCTGCTATCATTGAAGAAGAAGTGATGCCTCTTGTATTGAGGCACGAAGATAAAATCATTAATTACATCAAAGAAAAAGCAATAAAGGAGACCATGAAATCACTGGCACCTTTACTGGAAAAACTGGAAGAAGCTGTTAAACAGCAAGAAGCAGCTCCCACTCAGGATTTCCAACCCACTGCTTCTGCTGCCCCGGCAATGAACTATGAAGAACAGCTGAAACAGCTTCAGGAGGCTTCAACAGCAAAGGTAAAGGAGAAAGAGATAAAAATAATGGAGCGAATGAATAAGCTGAATACAAGGCTTGGTAATATTCGGATCTAAAAACATCAAAAACTAAATATATACTATGAACGAAATTAATGCATTCATCACAGGAATGTCTACGGCTGTGCCCGGTGCCATTTCTACACAGGTAAGTGCCCATTCCACAGGGCTCATGCAGATTAATTCTGCGTTAAACCAACAACGGGACTCTATGATGGGAATAACCAATTATGTCATGGGAGTCAAAAAAATGAGTTCCGGAAAACGGAAATACCGAGAATTGGAAATGCTTAAAAAGGGAAGGTTTTAATCCCTGCATCAAAAACTATGGATGCGGTTTATTTTCTCTGTAAAGATAAAATCCGGTGCCCTCAACATATACCATCAGGTCAACATTTATTTTGCACCGGTTTTTAGATGCTGTCAGTGTACAAAAGCAATCATTCAGAATCCATTTTTTTTCCGGCCCAAAGGAATCGATCACTGCCGGCATACCTATAGCAGAAATATATTTTTAAGACAGATATTAAAATTATAACCGCATCCTTTTAATAAAAAATATGCTTTAAACTCGCACAGATTTTACAGATCATGGTTTCAACCATTGTATTAAGAATCACCCTTCGGATCTAATCATCAATTACCAGTCTATACCAATGCTTTTGAAATTTATTCATCTGCAGGATCTGTTGTGAGTTTAAAAATAGAATAGAAAACTAGTTTAAATCAATAATTTATTAACCGAGATCAGATCTCACCAAAAACAATTACAACTATGGCAACAGTCAATGAACAAATCACAGACGCAGTAACGCAATCTAACGTAAAGGTAGTAGCAGAATCTCCTGCAATGGCTTTAAGTAATGTGTATCAATCGGCAGCACATTCTACAGGAATTATGTTTGAAAATGCAGTCAATACGCAAAATCAACAAAACATTTTAGGTCAGGCAGCCACTACTCAGGGAATCCTGCAGATCTATAGCCTGGATACTGTAGCAGATGCCGTTTCGATTGCTAAGATCCTTAAACCCTAATTTTTAAACTTTTTGATAAAAAGTGATCATCCCAGCCGGAAAATCCGGTTGTTTTTTAACCCATAAACAATAATCGTTATGCCAGTAAACGGACAAATCACAGACGCAGTAACTCAGTCGAATGTAAAAGTAGTAGCAGAGTCTCCTGCAATAGCTTTAAGTAATGTGTATCAGACAGCAGCACATTCTACAGGAATTATGTTTGAAAATGCGATTAATGCTCAAAACCAGCACAATATCGTTACCCAGGCAGCTACAACACAAGGTGTTACTCAAATCTACAGTAAAGATACCATCGCTGATGCTATTTCTATTGCTAAGATCCTAACCCCTTAATCCATTTTTGCAGACCGCAGCATACAACAATTTTACAATACCGGAAAAACCGGTTGATTTTTAACCTTAATAAAAAATTATAACTATGGCATCAGTCAACGAACAAATCACAGACGCAGTAACCCAGTCCAACGTAAAAGTAGTAGCAGAATCTCCTGCAATGGCGCTGAGTAACGTATATCAATCAGCAGCACATTCTACAGGAATTATGTTTGAAAATGCAGTGAATGCACAAAACCAACAAAATATTCTGACTCAGGCAGCTACGACACAAGGTATTTCACAAATCTACAGCCTGGATACTATTGCAGATGCGGTTTCCATTGCTAAAGTCCTTAATCCGTAATTCATTTTTGCGAAAAGCAGAATACTATCCGAGCAACCGGAAAATCCGGTTGTTCTTTAAACCTAATAAAAAATTATAACTATGGCATTACCTACCGAAAAAGCAGGAACAACAGTCAACGAACAAATCACAGACGCAGTAACACAATCGAACGTAAAAGTAGTCGCAGAATCTCCTGCCGTAGCACTGAGCAACGTGTACCAGACAGCAGCACATTCTACAGGAATTATGTTTGAAAATGCAGTGAATTCACAAAACCAACAAAACATAGTTACTCAGGCTGCCACTACACAGGGGATTTCACAAATCTACAGCCTGGATACTATTGCAGATGCCGTTTCTATGGCTAAAGTCCTTAATCCGTAATTCATTTTTGCGAAAAGCAGAATACCATCCAAGCAACCGGAAAAACCGGTTGTTTTAAACTTAATAAAAAATTATAACTATGGCATTACCTACCGAAAAAGCAGGA
>NZ_JAESIT010000035.1:0-21174 GCF_016756935.1 Chryseobacterium sp. KMC2 | reverse complement strand
AGCTGAGTATTTACAGTGGTTTAGGGACGAGTGTTGTAGGGACAACGGTTTCAGGAAGAAGCTTACCGGTTGATGGGATAGAATCTTCAGCGGGATTATATATCAACACGCTGCCATTGATTGTGAGTCATGAAGATGGGCGAGTTGTGGATCAGATCACAGAGATTCAGAATAGGATCAGTGAGCTCAATACGCACAGTGACATTAACCTTGCAGCATTGCACCATGATGGACGAAGGATCTTCAGCAGTTTATTTGTGTATGAGAACTATCCGGTACCTAAAGGAGGTGAGGGTAATGAGTTGGGATTTGTATTCATGGATTCTGTAGAAAAGCTTGATTATCCATTGGGGATAGTAGCCTATGAGCGAGGAGAAGAAGTTTCCGTGGCTCTGAATTTTGAAGGCTATCTTTTTGATTATTCTGTGATGGAAAGGCTTATCGAAGGAATGAAAACAATCCTTACCCAGCTTTTGAAAAATCCTCAAATCGAACTGAAAGACCTGTCTTATATTACAGCGGATGAATCTGTAAAAATAATGGAGGAGTGGAATGATACAGACTTTTCCTATCCGAATACATCTACAGTTCCTGAACTATTCGAGATGCAGGTTGAGAAGACTCCTGACAATATAGCATTACTATATCAGGAGATTAAATTAACCTATCGTGAGCTTAATGAAAGAGTAAACCGCCTGGCAAATTATCTGATCAAGAGATATGACCTTCAGCCGGATGACTTAGTTCCACTATGTTTGGAACGTTCTGAGGATATGTTGATTGCTATTTTAGGAGTAATAAAAGTTGGAGCGGCCTATGTTCCAATAGATCCGTCTTCTCCTGTAGACAGAATAAAATACATATTGGAGGATACGGATGCCAGAGTCGTTTTAGCTCAGGAGAATACCATAGACAGGATACAGAATACAGAAAATTTAGAAGTTGTATCCCTAGATGGAGAGGCATTCAAAAAAACGATTAAAAATGTAGACTCCAGAAACCCGATCACAAAACTTACCTCCAGCAACCTTGTCTATGTCATCTATACAAGTGGAACAACAGGCATGCCGAAAGGAGTGATGGTGGAACATAGGAATATAATAAATCTGATTAAGGATGTATATTCCCGCTATCAACTGCGAGAATCAGATGTTATTTTCCAATTTGCCAACTATGTATTTGATCCATCCATAGAACAGATATTAATGGCTGTTTTAAATGGAAATCCTTTGTTGTTTATAAAAGATAAAACTTTTTTAAATGAAGAAGTATTTTTGAAAATACTTAATGATAATAATGCCTCCTATATCAACCTTACGCCTTCAGTATTACAGAATATTGATATTACCAGGGTTAAAAGCCTTACAAGATTGGCGTCTGGAGGAGAGGCTCTGACCAATGATCTGTATGCCAAATTGGTAAACAAGCATTTTAAGCTAATCAATTGCTACGGACCTACGGAAACGACAGTTACTTCTATAATTAATACGGATCAAAGTATGAACAGTATCGGCCATCCTATCGGAAATATGAAGGCCTATATACTTGATAGTCATATGAACCCAGTTCCTGTAGGGGCTTTGGGAGAGCTTTACATTGGGGGAGCAGGTATCACAAGAGGGTATTTGAACCGTCCGGAACTTACCCAGGAACGCTTTATAGCAAACCCTTTCCAGACAGAAGATCAAAAGGCTAAAAATACAAATGCCAGACTTTATAAAACAGGAGATCTTGTTCGTTGGCTTCCGGCTGGAAATATAGAATATATTGGTAGAAATGACTTCCAGGTAAAGATAAGAGGATACCGTATTGAATTAGGTGAAATTGAAAACAGACTTCTTCAATATCCGGGAATTCGCCAGGTAGCAGTTCTTGCAAAGGAAAATAATACCGGATTGAAATATATTGTCGGATATTATGTAGCTGATTCTATAATTGATTCGCATCTGCTTTCAGAGTTCCTCTCAGAGACCTTACCTGAATATATGGTACCGGTGGCTTTTGTACATCTCGTAACCCTTCCTGTTACTGTTAACGGAAAACTTGACAGAAAACAGCTTCCTGAGCCTGGATTTATCGGAGGAGGCGAATATACCGCTCCTGAGAATGAGCTTCAGCAAAAGCTTTGTCAGATTTATGGGGAAGTCCTGGGGATTAATGCAGAGCGTATCAGTATCCATGATGATTTCTTCCGTCTCGGAGGAAACAGTATCATGTCCATCAAACTGATCAGTAAAATTAAACAAAACCTTGCGTTACAGGTAGATGTAGCCATGGTATTCACTAATAAAACAGTCGCTTCTCTGGAAAAAGTTCTGAGAGAAAATACGACCTATGAACAAGTTATTATCACTCCTGTAGCCATTGATTCTCCTGAAGAACAGCGATTATCTTTTGCCCAGGAAAGACTTTGGTTCATAGAAACCTATGAAGGAGGAAGTAGTGCGTATAATATTCCAATGACAGCACTTCTGGATCAGAAAACGGATATTCCGGTTCTATGTAAAGCTCTTGAAGCGGTTATCGTGCGCCATGAGATCCTTCGTTCGGTAATCCGGACTACAGAAGACGGAATAGGGTATCAGGTGGTTACGGATCTCATTCCGGAATTCAAAATAACGGAAGTAGAGACAAGAGAAGAATTGGATCAATACATAAACAAATGTGCCAATAGGATCTTCCGCCTGGATGAAGAAGCTCCTGTAGAGATCAATATCTTCAAACTCAAGGATCAGCACTATATGTCGATGGTAATCCATCACATCGCTTTTGACGGATGGTCTACTGATATATTCCTCAAAGAGATACAAACGATTTATAGATCTCTGATTAATAAAGACAATACTTCTGAGCTGCCTGCTTTACAATTCCAGTACAAAGATTTTGCCTTATGGCAACGTCATTATCTTGCAGGAGAGCTTCTTGATCAGCAGATTGGCTACTGGAAAGATCAACTTGCTGATTTCCAGAACCTTGATTTGGCTACGGATTTCAAGAGACCTTCCCAAATTTCTTACGAAGGAGAAAACCTGTACTTCAGTCTGAATGCAGAGCAGGGCGAAAAATTAAAAAACCTCTCAAAAGAACTTGGGGTCAGTCTGTACAGTGTAATGCTTAGTGGATATTACCTGATGCTTTCAGCGTATTCCGGACAGGATGATATCGTAGTGGGAAGCCCTATTGCGAACCGTCATCATGCCGGTCTTGAAGACATCATCGGGTTCTTTGTCAATACCCTTGCGTTAAGAGAAAAAATTGATGCAGAACAGAACCTTAAAGACTTTATTTTACAGGTATCAAAATCCGTAACAGAGGCGCAGTCTCATCAGGACCTTCCATTTGAGAAGCTGGTAGAAGAATTAGGAGTAGAGCAGGATACTTCCAGACACCCTGTTTTCCAGGTGATGTTCGGACTGCAGAATTTTGGAGGAGATGCTTCTTCTGAAAATAACGGAGATGCTTTATTTTATCCTTTTGATGGGGAAATAGATTATCAGGTTGCGAAATTTGACCTGACTACCATGATTGACGATGGTGGAGAAAATATACATGGAATGTTCAATTACGCTAAAGCGATTTTCTCAAAAGAGACCGTCGGTAATATGATCCATTCCTATGAATTTTTACTGAATCAAATAGCGGAAACAGAAGGACAGAAAGATATCAGGCTTTCAGAACTCAATTTTATTCCACAGGAACAGTATAAAAAAGTAACGGAAGTATGGAACACCACCCATACGGAGTATCAGGCAGAAATGACGGTACATCAGCTATTTGAAAATCAGGTGTTGAAAACTCCGGATCAGACAGCACTGGTATATCAGGACGTTCAACTTTCTTACAGAGAGCTTAACGAGAGATCAAACCGCCTGGCTAATTATCTGATCGAAACGTACAATCTTCAACCTGATGATATTATTCCTTTATGCTTAGATCGTTCAGAGCATATGCTGATTGCGGTTCTTGCTGTAATGAAAGCGGGAGCTGCTTATGTGCCAATGGATCCTTCGTATCCTGTGGACAGAATAAAACATATCCTTCAGGATACTAATGCTACAATAGTTCTTACAGAAGAAAAATCTGCAGAAAAGATAGGTGGTTTAGAAAATATCGGGCTATTATCTCTGGATAATGTCAGTCTTAAAGCACAGCTTGAAATAGCAGAGTCTAAAAACCCTGCTACTAAAGTGAATTCCGGCAATCTGGCCTACGTCATCTATACCAGTGGAACAACAGGACTTCCTAAAGGAGTAATGATTGAACATTCCGGAGTGATAAACCTTATAGAATCAATGATTAAGGCTCACCGACTTGAAGAATTTCAGGAAGTAGGATGTTACTCAAATTATGTTTTTGATGCTTTTGTGTATGAGGCCTTCCCGGTCTTGTGTAATGGAAATACATTATGGCTTTACAGCAATGATCTTAGAACATCAGTAAGCGGGCTTAATGAGTATATTAAAGAAAATAATATAGAGGTTTCATTTATTCCACCGGTTTTATTGAGAGAAGTGGTAGACAACGGAACCAATCTGAAGCTGATTTTTGCCGGAGGAGAGAGTTTCCCTGCTTTGGATAAAAATATAGAGGATATCATTCTTGTTAATGAGTATGGACCTACCGAAGGAACGGTCTGTGCTACATTACATTACTACAAAGAAGACAACAACCCATTGAATATCGGTGGGCCTATAGCAAATACTACAGCATATGTTCTTGACAGCCAACATCGTGCTGTTCCTGTGGGTGCTGTAGGAGAGCTTTATATAGGGGGAGCAGGTATTGCCAGAGGTTACTTAAACCAGTCAGAGCTGACAGAAGAACGCTTCCTTGACAATCCATTCCAAACGCTAGCGCAAAAAGAAAAAGGAGAAAACAGCCGTTTATACAAAACGGGTGACTTAGTACGCTGGTTATCCAATGGCGAACTGGAATATGTAGGTCGAAATGACTTCCAGGTGAAGATCAGAGGGTATAGAATTGAGCTAGGCGAGATTGAAAATATATTGCTTGATTATCCTGGAATCCGTCAGGTCGCTGTTCTGGCTAAAGAAAATAAAGCAGGATTAAAATACCTGGCAGGATACTATGTGTCAGATTCTCAGATTGACTCCAATTTACTCTCGGAACACCTTTCCGCGAGCTTACCGGAATATATGGTCCCGAGTGCTTTTGTTCATTTAACAGCCTTGCCATTAACGATCAATGGAAAACTGGACAGAAAACAACTTCCGGAACCGGAGTTTACAGGAAGCAAAAATTATGTTGCTCCTGAAACCGAATTACAGACTAAACTATGTTATATCTATGGCGAAGTATTAGGTCTTGATGCTGAAAGTATCAGTATCCATGATGATTTCTTCAGATTAGGAGGAAACAGTATCATGGCCATAAAACTGATCAGTAAGATCAAGCAGGTGCTGGATATAAGAGTAGAAGTAGCCGTGATTTTCAGTCATAAAACAATTGCTTCTCTTTCACATATTCTGGCAGATGAAAACAACAGAGGAGAGCAGATTACGATTACTCCTGTAGAAGTCAACACTTCGGAAGAACAAAGGTTATCTTTCGCACAGGAAAGGCTTTGGTTTATAGAAAATTACGAAGGTGGAAGCAGTGCTTATAATATCCCGATGATCTTCCGTTTGGATGAAAAAGCGGATATTTCAATACTGTGTAAAGCTCTAGACGCTATTATAATGCGTCATGAAGTACTTCGTTCAGTTATTCGTACTACCGATAACGGAATAGGATGGCAGTCTGTGGTAGATGATATTCCAGCCATACATCAGCATGAGGTGAAGACAATGGCGGAGCTTGAAGAAAAAGTAAGCAGTGTAGCCAATAAAATCTTCCGTTTGGAAGAAGAATTACCGGTAGATATCAATATATTTAAATTAGAAGAATCTTACTATCTGTCTATTGTTATACACCATATTGCATTTGACGGATGGTCTACAGAAGTATTCTTAAAAGAATTAGTCCATATTTACAATGCCATTACAGAAGGAAGACCGCATGAGCTTCCTGGCTTAAAAATTCAATATAAAGACTTTGCTTTATGGCAGCGTAATTATCTTACAGGAGAACGTCTTGACCAGCAGATCAGCTATTGGAAAAACAAATTGAGTGGATTCCAAAACCTTGATTTAGCAGCAGATTTCAAGAGACCATCTCAAATATCTTATGATGGAGAGAATCTGTACTTTAGCCTGGATGCAGAGAAGACCCTAAGGTTGAAAAACCTTTCGAAAGACCTTGGGGTAAGTTTATACAGCATAGTATTGGGTGGATATTACCTGACGCTTTCAGCCTATTCCGGACAGGACGATATCATAGTAGGAAGCCCTATTGCCAACCGACACCATGTAGGACTTGAAGATATGATAGGGTTCTTCGTGAATACTCTTGCATTAAGAGAAAACATTGACCCGGGTCAAAGGGTAAAAGATTTCATTCTACAGGTGGCTCAATCGGTGACAGAGGCCCAGTCTCATCAGGATCTTCCATTTGAAAAATTAGTGGAAGAGCTGGGAGTAGAGCAAGACACCTCCCGTCATCCGGTTTTCCAGGTGATGTTTGGTCTTCAAAGCTTTGGTGAAGATGTTGCTCCATCTGAAAATGAAAAGACGATACTTCATCCTTTTAACGGAAATGTAGACTATCAGGTGGCTAAGTTTGATATTACCACGATGATCAATGATATAGGGGAGACTTTACAGGGTATGTTCAACTATGCTAAAGCTGTTTATTCAAAAGAAACAGTTAAAAATATGATGAATTCTTATCTGTTCATGCTTGATCAGATCGCAGGAATTAATCAGCAGGAAAACCTTACATTATCTGAACTCAACCTTATTCCTCAGGACCAATACACTCAGCTATCAGGGTTATGGTCTACGGAAAGTGATTATGCGAGTGACACAACAATTCAGGCATTATTTGAAGCCCAGGTTGAAAGAACTCCGGATCACATAGCCGTAGTATATCAGGATGTAAGGATGTCTTACCGTGAGCTTAATGATCGTTCAAACCGTCTGGCTCATTACCTTATTGAAACTTACGACCTTCAGCCTGATGACCTTGTTCCATTATGTTTAGAACGTTCAGCAGATATGCTGACAGCTATTTTGGGAGTTCTAAAAGCCGGCGGAGCGTATGTTCCTATGGATCCGTCATATCCTGTAGAGCGAATCCGTCATATCCTGGAAGATACCGGGGCGAAAATAGTGCTGGCTCATAGCATTGCAGCATCAACAGTTCAGGAAGCCTGCAGTGGAATTGCTACCTCAGTACTTGTGCTGAATGATGCAGAACAGGAAAGAACCCTTGCTGAGAGCAGTACTTCCAACCCAGTCACCGAGGTCGGTCCTGACCACCTTGCCTATGTGATCTATACGAGTGGAACGACAGGAATGCCAAAAGGTGTAATGCAAATTCACCGAAACGTAGCACGTTTGTTTAGTGCTACCGATCACTGGTATCATTTCAATGACCAGGATGTATGGAGTTTATTCCATTCGTATGTGTTTGACTTTAGTGTATGGGAAATCTGGGGCGCCTTTTTCTACGGCGGAAAGCTATTGGTACCGTCCTCAGAACAGACCAAAGACACAAATTTATTCTTCAGTTTATGTCTGAAAGAAGGTCTTACGGTGCTCAACCAGACACCAACCGCTTTCTATCAGTTTATCGATACCGCCCTTCAGCGTGCAGAAGATCTAAGCAGTCTTCGCTATGTTATATTCGGAGGTGAAGCCTTAAACCTGGCCTCCTTAAAACCTTGGTATGAACGTTACCGTTCCGCACCAACGTTGATTAACATGTATGGTATTACAGAGACCACGGTCCATGTAACCTATAAGAAGCTGAGTGTAGAAGACTTAGACAGAGCATCTCTGATCGGAGAGAATATTCCGGATCAGGGGATGTATATTTTAGATAATCATCTTCGGGCAGTTCCTATCGGAGCTGTAGGAGAATTGTATGTGGGAGGAGCCGGGATTGCCCGAGGCTACTTAAACAGAGCAGAATTAACAGCCGAACGTTTCATTGCGAACCCTTTCCAGACTTTGGAAGAGAAAGCTTCAGGTAAGAACGGAATCCTGTATAAAACGGGAGACCTTGTCCGCTATCTTTCCGATGGGGAATTAGAATACATTGGCAGAAACGACTTCCAGGTTAAGATCCGAGGTTACAGGATAGAATTAGGAGAGATCGAAAACAGACTTCAGGAATATGCTGAAGTAAGACAATCCGTAGTATTGTCTAAAGAAAACAAAGCGGGGATGAAATATCTTGTAGGGTATTATGTATCAGATACTTCTATAGACACCGGTCACCTTACGTCTTTCTTATCGGAAGCTTTACCGGAATATATGGTTCCTGCTGCATTTGTCCATTTAACCTCTTTACCATTAACGATTAATGGAAAACTGGACAGGAGACAACTGCCTGAGCCTGAGTTTACGGGAGGCAGAGAATACACGGCACCAGAGAATGAGTTGCAGGAAAGACTGTGTCAGATTTATGGAGAAGTTCTGGGTCTGGATGCAGGAACAATTGGAATCAATGACGATTTCTTCAGCCTTGGAGGAAACAGTATCATGGCGATAAAATTGATTAGCGGTATCAAACGTACGTTGAATACTCAGGTGGGAGTTGCTGTAATATTTGGTAATAAAACAGTAGCCTCACTTTCAAACGCATTAGCCAATCAGAATAATGATGAGCAGGTAAGTATTACCCCTGTAAAAGTCAATTCTCCGGAAGAACAGAGGTTATCCTTTGCTCAGGAAAGACTTTGGTTTATAGAAACCTATGAAGGAGGAAGTAGTGCCTATAATATTCCGATGACCGTTCGTCTTAATGAGAAGACAGATATTTCAGCCCTTTGCAAAGCGCTGGAAACGATTGTAATGCGTCATGAAGTTTTACGAAGTATGATCCTTTCTACAGAGGAAGGCAAAGGCTATCAGCTGGTGACAGATCGTGTTCCGGAAATGCATATGCATCATGTAGAAACAAGAACGGAACTTGATGAGGAGATCAACAGAATTTCAAATAAGGTTTTCCGTCTGGACGAAGAACTTCCTATAGAAGTTAATATTTTCAGGTTAGGAGGTAATCATTACCTGTCAGTGGTCATCCATCACATTGCTTTTGATGGTTGGTCTACCGATATATTCTTACAGGAAATACAGACGGCTTACGAAGCTCTTATCAATGGAAAATCACCTCAGCTTCCGGAATTAAAGATTCAATATAAAGACTTTGCTTTATGGCAGAGAAATTATCTGACGGGAGATCGATTGAATAGCCAGCTTGGGTATTGGAAAAGTAAACTTGATGATTTCCAGAATCTTAACTTGCCGGCAGATTTCAAAAGACCGCCTCAGGTATCCTATGAAGGAGAAACTATTAATTTTACGGTAGATCCAAAAGTAGCTCAAAGCCTTAGAAATACATCCAGAAAACTGGGAGTGAGTTTATACAGTGTCATGCTGGGTGGATATTACCTGATGCTTTCTGCCTACTCTGGACAGGATGATATTGTAGTGGGAAGCCCTATTGCCAACCGTCATCATGCAGGACTCGAAGATATCATTGGTTTCTTTGTCAATACCCTAGCATTAAGAGAAAATATTAATCCTGAACAGAGCCTGAGAGACTTTATCCTTCAGGTATCAAAATCGGTAACAGAAGCCCAGTCTCATCAGGATCTTCCATTTGAAAAGTTAGTGGAAGAATTACGAGTGGAACAGGATACATCCAGACATCCGGTCTTCCAGGTGATGTTTGGCCTTCAGAGTTTTGGTAGAGATACCCATGATGGGGAAGCTTTATTTTCTCCTTTCGAGGGAGAAGTAGACTATCAGGTTGCGAAGTTTGATCTGACGACTATGATTGATGATGGTGAAGAAACGATCCGCGGAATGTTTAATTATGGCAAGACTATTTTCGCTAGAGAAACGGTCAATAATATGATTGGTTCCTATCAGTATATTCTTGAACAGGCTTTTGGTGTTCATGAGCACACACTTGAAAATGTTAAGCTTTGTGACCTTTCTCTAATACCTGCAGATATTCATAAAAAAATAACTGAGGACTGGAATACTACAGCCTCTGCATATGGGGAAGAAACCATTCATACGCTATTTGAAAATCAGGTTTCAAAGACTCCGGATCATATCGCTTTGGTATACCAGGATGTTCATTTATCCTATATAGAATTAAATAACAGGGCAAATCGTCTGGCGAATTACCTTATAGGAAATTACAATATTCAACCTGACGATATTATTCCTCTGTGTTTAGAGCGCTCTGAGAATATGCTGATTGCAATATTGGGAGTTTTGAAATCGGGAGCTGCCTATGTACCGATGGATCCGTCTTATCCGGTGGACAGAATAGAACATATTCTTCAGGATACAGGGGCAAGGTTGATTCTTGGTCAGGAAAGTACGGCAGAGAAAGTACAAAATCTGGCTGTAGAATCCATTTCCTTAGATGATATTTCCTTTAAAGCACAACTTGAACTCACAGATTCAAATAATCCGGTTACTTCAGTTACACCTGAAAACCTGGCCTATGTCATCTACACCAGTGGAACAACAGGACTTCCAAAAGGAGTAATGGTGGAACATAGAAATGTAGCTAACTTAATACAACAGGAAGCTAAAGAATTTGGGTTGATTTCTGACGGGCTTAAAAACTGTCTTTGGTATGCTAATTACGTGTTTGATGCCCATGTATGGGAGTTGTACCCTGTGATTACTCATGGTCACAGTATCTATATTTTAGACACAGAAAAACAGACCGATATTGTTGCTTTACAACAGTATATAGAAACCAATCATATCCGTATTGCCACTATACCGCCTGTTCTTTTAACCAAAGATTATATTCTGCCTTTAGAAAAGCTTGTCGTAGCTGGAGATGTAACAAATCCACAATTGATGGCTCTTTATCAGGCTGAAGGAGTAGATATCATTAATGCTTATGGTCCTACGGAAGGAACTGTTTGTGCCACACTGCATCACTATAATGAAGATGGAAATCCATTAAATATCGGAGGACCTATCGGAAATATGACAAGTTATGTACTGGACAACCATATGCGGGCTGTTCCGGTTGGAGCTGTAGGTGAGCTTTATATCGGAGGGGCAGGTATTGCCAGAGGCTATTTAAACAGACCGGATTTAACCGAAGAACGATTCATATTAAATCCGTTCCAGACCGAAGATCAAAAGACGGGAGGTCAGAATGAACGCTTATATAAAACAGGCGATTTAGTACGCTGGTTAGCCAATGGCGAGCTTGAATACATCGGAAGAAATGACTTCCAGGTAAAAATCAGGGGCTACAGAATTGAATTAGGGGAGATTGAAAATACCCTGCTTCATTATCCTGGGGTCCGTCAGGTAGCTGTTTTGGCCAAAGAAAATAAAGCAGGCTTAAAATACCTGGCAGGCTATTATGTCTCAGATTCAGCGATTGATTCCAATCTCCTTTCTGAACACCTTTCTGCAAGTTTACCGGAATATATGATACCGGGTGCTTTTGTTCATTTAACCTCTTTGCCATTAACAATCAATGGAAAACTGGACAGAAAACAGCTTCCTGAACCAGAGTTCACGGGAGGTAAAGATTATATTGCTCCAAAAACCGATCTTCAGGTTAAATTGTGCCAGATCTATGGTGATGTTTTGGGTCTTGATGCTAAAGGTATCAGTATCGAAGACGATTTCTTCCGTTTAGGAGGAGACAGTATCATCAGTATTCAGCTGGTAGGAAGAATCAGACAGCAACTGGATATAAGACTAAGTGTTAAAGAAGTATTTACGGCCAGAACTGCTGCTGCTTTGTCTTTACTTATCGAAGAGAAAGGTCAAAATGAAGCAATCCATATTTTGGCAGAACAAGGAATATTGGACGGAAAAGTTTCATTACTTCCGATCCAGGAATGGTTCTTCAGTCAGAAAGAATTAGGATATTTGGTAGACTTCAATCATTGGAACCAGTCCTTCCTGATCAATGTACCTCAGCTAAATAAGGAACTTTTGGAGAAAAGCGTCCGCCTGCTCATTGAAAAACATGATGCATTTAGAATCCATTATCCAAAAGAAAATGGAATGTATTCCCAACAATATGGATTAGAAGCCACTCCGGAAATCAACTATCTTGATACTTCAGGGAAGACAATGGAGGAGCTTTCCCAGCTCTTTACCCAGTGGCATGCCCAGTTTGATATAGAAAAAGGACCGCTGTACCGTATTGCGTATATAACAGGATATGAAGATGGAAGCACCAGAATCTTCTTTGCATTCCATCACCTGATCATCGATACAGTAAGCTGGAGAATCATTACCGATGACTTAAAGAACATATATCAGACTCTTGAAAGAGGAGAAGACTTTAAAGCAGCCCAAAAAGGAAGCAGCTACCGTCAATGGGTGGATGCTGTAAAAGGATATAAAAAAGAAACTCCGGAATCCAGAGATAAAGAACTTACTTACTGGAATAAAACGACAGAAATAGTCCATGGAATTAATAAAACATTGGAGGCTATTTCTATACCGGAAAGTAACCATGATGTTCTTCTTTTAGATAAAGAAAATACAGAAAAGCTTATCAGAGGTAGCCATCATGTATATCAGACAAGGATTAATGATCTGCTATTATCGGCATTAGCTTCAGCCCTTACAGAGCTTACAGGAGAATCCCGTCATG
The DNA here is from genome assembly GCF_016756935.1 of Chryseobacterium sp. KMC2. Lineage (NCBI taxonomy): Bacteria > Pseudomonadati > Bacteroidota > Flavobacteriia > Flavobacteriales > Weeksellaceae > Chryseobacterium > Chryseobacterium sp. KMC2. Next base: position 8,442 of record NZ_JAESIT010000035.1, on the reverse strand, counting down.
CGGTTTTACTGGAAAGCCATGGGCGTGAAGATGTCTTCCCTCACTTAGACATTACAGAAACACTGGGATGGTTCACTTCAATGTATCCGTTATTACTGGAAACTGGGGAAAACCTCAATGATACGGTAGTATTGACTAAAGAGGCATTGAGAAGCATTCCGGATAATGGGATTGGTTATGGAAGCCTTGTGGGATATACACAATATGAACTTCCCAAAATAAGCTTCAACTATCTTGGACAGCTTGACCAGGAAGACAGTTCTGCTGAAAAAACATGGTTTATTGCAGCGGAAGATAGTGGACTTTCTATCGGAATATCCAATAAAGAAAGCTATATCATAGGAATTAATGGTGCTGTTGTAGACGGTCAGCTTCGCTTCAGTGTTTCCGCACATCTTCCTCAGGATCAGGTGAAACAGGTTACTCAGAAGTTTAAAGAGTATATTATTGATATTATAGACGAACTTTCTAAAAATACACGAAGCTTCCTTACCCCTTCAGATATAGAGAACATTGTAAACAAAGAACAGCTTGACGCTATCCAGGAAAATGGAGAAGTGGAAGGAGTATTCTTAGCTAACAGTTTACAGGAAGGGTTTGTATATCATGCTCTAAAACAAGGGGATACGGATGATGCGTACCGGGTGCAGCTGATTTGGGATTATATGTCTGAAATGAATGTTGAAACGCTTAAAAAAGCGTGGTTCTATACCCAACAACAGTTCCCGGCATTGAGGCTCAGATTCAACTGGAGTGGAGAGATTGTTCAGATTATCGACAAGGAAAGCCCACTTGACTGGAGATTTGAGGATTTAAGTGGAATGGAGGAGATCCAACAGGAAGAATTGATCCGCGATCGCACTCAGAAAGACCGTTTTGAAGTATATGACCTGTCAAAAGGAGGTCTGTTCAGAATATATCTGTTTAAGCGTTCAGATAAACATTATACATGCCTATTCAGTAATCACCATGCTGTTTTGGATGGATGGAGTATGCCGATTGTGCTCAAAAGCATCCATGATATCTATCTGAATCTTATTAAAAAACAGGATCCGGACTTTGTGCTGGATCATGCCTATATCAATACTCAGAAATATCTTCAGCAACATAAAGACAGCAGCCGAAGTTTCTGGAATAGCTATATGAGTCTGCTTCAGGATCAGGAAGATTTAAGCAGTTTGATGAAGGAATCTCAAAGGCATATTGACCTTGGAACCTACCGTCAGATACAGGATCATCAGTTTGTAAAAATGACGTTGGCAGATGATCAGTACCAACAACTGAAAAAATTCACTGCCAAAAATGGATTTACGGTGAATGCTGTTCTGCAATATCTGTGGCATAGCCAACTTGGTATGCATAGTGGAGTAGAAACAACGGTGGTAGGAACTACAGTGTCCGGAAGAAGCCTTCCTGTTGATGACATAGAATCATCTGCCGGGTTGTTTATTAATACGCTTCCACTTATTGTAGAGCATACGGAAGGTAAAGTGGTGGATATTATTTCCGATATCCAGCAGAGAATCAGTGAGCTTAATACACACAGTGATGTCAGCCTCGGTGAGCTTCAACATGATGCACGACGCATGTTCAGCAGTTTATTTGTGTATGAAAACTATCCGGTACCAACAGGAGGAGATGACAGTAATGAATTAGGATTTATTTTCAAAGGTTCTGTAGAAAAACTGGACTATCCGCTGGGAATAATGGCGTATGAACAGGGAGAGAGCGTAACGATGAAAATCAATTACGAAGGCGTTCTTTTTGAGACGCAAACCATGGAGCAGCTGATGGAAGGGATGAAGTCTGTTTTAGGACAGGTATTAGAAAACTGGGAGATCACTTCAGACCAGCTTTCATATGTTTCGGAAAATCAGTTGAAAGTTATAGAATCCTGGAACCATACGGTTTCTGCAGAGTCTTCGGATAAAACGATTCATGAACTGTTTGAAAACCAGGTTTCAAAAACTCCTGATCACATTGCATTGGTTTACAAGAATATTAAGTTATCCTATAGTGAGCTGAACAATAGAGCTAATCGACTGGCCAATTATCTGATCAGGACTTATGATCTTCAGCCAGATGATCTGATCCCATTATGTTTGGAAAGATCAGAACATATGCTTATTGCAATATTAGCCGTATTGAAGGCCGGAGCCGCTTATGTACCAATGGATCCTTCATATCCCGCAGATAGGATAGAACATATTCTTCATGATACAGGAGCAAAACTGGTTCTTGGAGATGAAGAAGCAATAGACAGGGTACAGAAGATGGATGTAGATGCCATTTCCTTGGATCATGTTGCTTTCCAGGATGAGGTTAAGAGAGAATCTTCGGAAGCTCCTGTTACTACAGTCACATCCGATAACCTGGCTTATGTTATTTATACCAGTGGAACAACAGGACTTCCCAAAGGAGTAATGATAGAACACAGAAATGTAGCCAACTTAATAGAACAGGAAGCTAAAGAATTTGGATTGAAATCTGATGGAACGATCCATAGAAACTGTCTGTGGTATGCGAGCTATGTATTCGATGCCCATGTATGGGAGCTGTATCCTGTAATTACTTATGGGCACAGCATCTACTTACTGGAAAAAGAAAAAAGAATTGATCTTTCCGAATTACAGGAGTATATAGAAGAAAATAATATCAGTATAGCGACTATTCCGCCAATTCTTTTGACGGATGAGTATATCCTTCCTTTAGAGAAACTTGTAGTGGCCGGAGATGTAACGAGCCCTCAGGTAATGGCTCTGTATAAAGAACATGGGGTAGATATTATCAACGCCTATGGTCCAACCGAAGGAACAGTGTGTGCCACATTACACCATTATAACGAAGATGGTAATCCGTTAAATATTGGAAAAGCCATCGGAAATATGACGGCTTACGTATTGGATAAGAATCTTCGTCAGGTTCCTGTAGGGGTAATAGGAGAGCTTTATATCGGAGGAGCAGGTATTGCCAGAGGGTATTTAAACAGACCGGAACTTACGGAAGAACGCTTTATGCTAAACCCGTTCCAGACTGCAGAGCAGAAGGAAAGAGGTGAAAACGGACGATTATATAAAACCGGTGATTTAGTACGTTGGTTATCTCATGGAGAATTAGAATATATTGGACGTAATGACTTCCAGGTAAAAATCCGAGGCTACAGAATTGAATTAGGAGAAATTGAAAACAGATTGCTTCAGTATCCTGATATCCGTCAGGCGGCAGTATTGGCAAAAGAAAATAACGAAGGGATGAAATATCTGGCAGCCTATTATGTGTCAGACTCATCCATAGATCCAGGTCTGCTTTTTGACTTCCTGTCAGAAGTTCTTCCGGATTATATGTTGCCAAGTGCTTTTGTTCATTTGACTGTTTTACCATTAACAATCAATGGGAAGCTAGACAGAAAGCAGCTTCCGGAACCTGATTTTACAGGGAACAAAAAACAGATCATTCCGGAAAATGAATTACAGGCGAAACTATGTGATATTTATGGTGAGGTACTGAAGGTTGATCCATCCAGTATAAGTATCGATGATGACTTCTTCAGGCTTGGAGGAAACAGTATCATGGCCATAAAACTAATCGGAAAAATTAAGCAGGAACTAAAACTTCAGATAGGAGTCACTGAGGTTTTCAATCATAAAACGATTGCTTCTCTTTCAACTGTTTTAGCAGATGAAAATAATACAGGTGAACAAATCATCATTACTCCTGTAAAAGTAGACTCTCCTGAAAAACAAAGATTGTCTTTTGCTCAGGAAAGACTGTGGTTTATAGAGTCTTATGAGGGAGGAAGCAGTGCTTATAATATTCCTATCACGACAATGTTGGATAAGAATATACAGCTTGATCTTCTTCAGAAGTCTCTGGAAATGGTCATTATGCGCCATGAAGTGCTGCGCTCGGTGATCAGGACTACAGAAGACGGAATGGGTTACCAGGTGGTTACTGATCTTATTCCTGAATTTAAAATCACAGCAGTAAAAACGAGAGAAGAATTAGAAGAGAATATAAACAGGTGTGCCAACAAGGTATTCCGTGTAGAGGAAGAACTTCCTGTGGCAGTAAATGTTTTCAGTTTAGAAAACAATCATTATCTGTCTGTTGTCGTTCATCATATTGCTTTTGACGGATGGTCTACAGATGTCTTCCTGAAAGAACTTGCAACAATGTACTATAAGCTTTCCGGCAGAGAAATCGAAGAGCTTCCTCCATTAAAGGTTCAGTACAAAGACTTTGCTTTATGGCAGCGTAATTATCTTGCAGGAGAACGTCTTGATAAGCAGATTGACTATTGGAAAAATAAGCTTGATGATTTCCATAATTTAGATTTACCTACGGATTTCAGACGACCGTCTCAAATTTCTTACGAAGGGGAAAATCTATACTTCAGTCTGGATGCAGAACGAGGAGAAAAATTAAGAAACCTTTCAAAAGAATTGGGCGTAAGTCTGTACAGCTTGATGCTGGGAGGCTATTATCTGATGCTTTCTGCCTATTCAGGACAGGATGATATCGTAGTAGGAAGCCCTATTGCGAACCGTCACCATGCTGGGCTTGAAGACATCATTGGTTTCTTTGTCAATACATTGGCACTGAGAGAAAGTATTGATCCTGAGCAAACCCTTAAAGACTTCATTCTTCAGGTTTCAAAATCAATCACAGAAGCGCAGTCTCATCAGGATCTTCCATTTGAGAAGTTAGTGGAAGAATTAGGAGTAGAGCAGGATACCTCCAGACACCCGATTTTCCAGGTGATGTTTGGCCTTCAAAGTTTTGGAGGAGGAGACGCTAAAGTAAATGATGAAGACATTTTATTCTATCCTTTTGATGGAGAAGTAGACTATCAGGCGGCAAAATTTGATCTGACGACAATGGTTGATGATCATGGAGGAGACCTCCGTATCATGTTCAATTATGCAAAATCTCTGTTTAAAAAAGATACAATTGTCCGTATGGCCGGATCTTACCAGCTTCTTTTGGATCAATTGATTCAGGTTGATATTCATGATACAAGAGTTTGCAGCCTTTCTCTGCTGAAGGAAGAAGAATATAAAATGACCGTGGAAAGCTGGAATGATACGCGGGAAGAATATGCAAAAGACCTGACAGTTCATCAGTTATTTGAAAATCAGGTGTTGAAAACTCCGGATCAAACCGCAGTAGTATATCAGGATGTCAGACTTTCTTACAGAGAGTTGAATGACCGATCGAACCGTTTGGCCCATTATCTTCTTGAAATATACAAGCTTCAACCTGACGATATTATTCCTTTATGTTTAGATCGTTCAGAGTATATGCTGATTGCAATTCTTGCTGTAATGAAAACAGGAGCAGCTTATGTTCCAATGGATCCGTCCTATCCTGCAGACAGAATAAAACACATCCTTCAGGATACCGATGCAAAACTTGTTTTAGGGCAGGAAAGCACAACAGAAAAGTTGGAAGACCTGGGGGTAGATTGTATCGCTTTAGATGAGGTAAACATTAAAGCACAGCTTGAACTCACAGATTCAAATAATCCTGTTACCCAGGTAAATTCAGATAATCTGGCCTATGTCATCTACACCAGTGGTACAACAGGACTCCCTAAAGGAGTGATGATTGAACATTCCGGGGTGATAAATCTTATAAAATCAATGATTAAGGCTCACCGACTTGAAGAATTCCAGGAAGTGGGATGTTACTCAAATTATGTATTCGATGCCTTTGTCTATGAAGCTCTCACAGTATTGTGTAATGGAAACACTTTGTGGGTTTACAGCAATGACCTTAGAACATCTGTAGGAGAACTTAATGAATATATTAGAGAAAATAATATAGAAGTATCGTTTATTCCTCCAGTTTTATTGAGAGAAGTTGTAAACAATGGAACCAATCTGAAATTGATTTTTGCAGGAGGAGAAAGTTTCCCTGCTTTGGATAAAAATATAGAGAATATCATTCTTGTCAATGAGTATGGACCTACGGAAGGGACGGTTTGTGCAACGCTGCATTATTACAAGGAAGATGGTAATCCGTTGAATATCGGAGGTCCGATTGGGAATATGACGACTTATGTGCTGGATAACCATATGCGGGCAGTTCCGGTTGGAGCTGTAGGTGAGCTTTATATTGGAGGATCCGGAATTGCACGAGGGTACTTAAACCGTCCGGATTTAACTGAGGAACGCTTCCTTGAAAATCCATTCCAGACATTATCCCAAAAAGGAAGAGGAGAAAACAGCCGTTTATACAAAACTGGAGACTTAGTACGCTGGCTGGCTAATGGCGAGTTGGAATATGTTGGTCGAAATGACTTCCAGGTAAAAATCCGAGGCTACAGAATTGAATTAGGGGAGATTGAAAATACCCTGCTTCATTACCCTGGCATCCGTCAGACCGCAGTATTGGCTAAAGAAAACAAAGCAGGGATGAAATACCTTGCAGGCTATTATGTATCTGATGCTGAGGTTGATTCCAATCTTCTTTCTGAACATCTTTCCGCGAGTTTACCGGAATATATGGTACCGAGTGCTTTTGTACATTTAACAGCCTTGCCATTAACGATCAATGGAAAGCTTGACAGAAGACAACTTCCTGAACCTGATTTTACGGGCAGCAAAGATTATATTGCTCCCCAAACTGATCTTCAGGCTAAACTGTGCCAGATCTATGGCGATGTTTTGGGTCTTGATGTTGCAGGGATCAGTGTCGAAGATGATTTCTTCCGTTTAGGAGGAGACAGTATTATCAGTATCCAGCTGGTAGGAAGAATCAGACAACAATTAGAAGTAAGGCTAAGTGTAAAAGAAGTCTTTACGGCCCGCAGCGTATCATCATTGTCGTTACTCATAGAAGAAAAGAAACAGACAGAAGGAGACCATATCCTTTCCGAGCAAGGCATATTAGACGGAAAAGTTTCGTTACTTCCTGTTCAGGATTGGTTCTTCAGCCAGAAAGAACAGGGTTATCTTGGAGATTTCAATCACTGGAATCAGGCCTTTTTGATCAATGTGCCAGAGCTTGATAAAGAGTTACTGGAAACCTCCATCCACCATTTAGTGGAAAGACATGATGCATTCAGACTTTATTATCCAAAAGCAGATGGTGTTTATACCCAGGTATATGGCAGTGTGGAAGCCGTACCGGGTATCCATTATCTGGATGCTTCCGGATTAAATCCAGAAGAGCTTTCTCATGTATTTACAGAGTGGCAGTCCGGCTTTGATATTGAAAACGGACCATTGTGTCAGATCGGTTATATCAGTGGTTATGCAGATGGCAGCGCAAGGATGTACTTTGCCCTTCACCATTTGATCATTGATGCCGTAAGCTGGAGGATTATTACTGAAGACTTAAAGAATATTTACCAGTCTCTTGAAAAAGGAGATACAGAATATATTACAGCTCATGTAAAAGGAACGAGCTACAGGCAATGGGTGGAAGCTGTGCGAAACTATAAAACAGAAAATCCGGAATCCCGGGCTCAGGAACTATTGTACTGGAATGCTACAGCAGAAACCGTAGAATCTAACAATACTATGCTGAGTCGTTTCATAGGTAAAGATTACCACCATGGTCATCTTATCCTGAGCAAAGAAATGACCGAATTACTTATCAGAAAGACGCATCATGCATACCATACCCAGATCAATGATCTTCTTCTCTCAGCGTTATCCCTTTCACTTTCAGGATTAACCGGAGAGGAAAGCCATTCCGTATTGCTGGAGAGCCATGGTCGTGAAGAAGTCTTTGGGAATTTGGATATTACGGAGACGGTAGGTTGGTTTACCACGATGTATCCATTACTGTTGAAGAAAGGAAAAGGACTTTCTGATACAGTAGTATTGACCAAAGAATCCCTGAGACGTATTCCAAACAATGGAATAGGGTATGGCAGTTTGATTGGGTATACGGAGAGAAGCTTACCTAAGATCAGCTTCAATTATCTTGGCCAGTTAGACCAGGAAGATGTCTCTGGAGAGAAGACCTGGTTTATCGCGGCTGAAGACAGCGGGTTAGGTGTAGGAAGCAATAACCGTGACAGTCATTACATCAGCATCAATGGAGCTGTTGTGGATGGACAATTACGTTTTGGTGTTACCGGTTACCTGAGTGAAGAAGAGATTACCTTACTGTCTGAGGGCTTTAAGAGTCACCTGGAATCTATCATTACCCTGCTTTCAACAGAACAGAGCAGTTACCTTACTCCATCGGATATAGACTATATTGTAGAACAGGATCAGCTATTGGGTATTCAGGAGAAAGGGGAAATTGAAGGGGTTTATTTAGCGAACAGCTTACAGGAAGGCTTTGTGTACCATGCGTTGAACCAGGGAGATAAAGATGATGCCTACAGGGTACAGTTGATCTGGGACTACCATAGTAAAATAAATGAAGAGAAGTTAAAAGATTCCTGGAAACGTACCCAGGCCGCTTATCCGTCGTTGAGACTTC
>NZ_JAESIT010000034.1:0-29814 GCF_016756935.1 Chryseobacterium sp. KMC2 | reverse complement strand
AATCGAAGTAATGGATGGTAGAATCCTGCTTCAGCAACCCTACTTCATCCTCATTTTTAGGATTGAATTTAAGGTAAAGATGTGAAGGGCGTACTTCAAATCCAGCAGTTTGTTTGGGGTTTTTAGCTCTTAGCTGTTCAAGAGCTGTCTTCATGATTTCAACAGAATAAGGATTTTTCAAAACGATGGAATCCCCGGAAAATGAACGGGCATAAGCGTTAGTGTTACTCTGCTCTAAAGCCGCTTCATTATGCATTTCAGTTAGGTCATCTTTACAGGAATACTGAAAAGAGAGTAATAAGGCGCCAAAAGCAAATAGCAATATCTGCCCAAATTTAAAAGTGGTGCGTGTTTTCATTGTAAGTTATTAGTTTTTTTACGCCCTAAAAATAGGATAAAAAAATAAAAATATCATGCACTTTAAAAACAATTATTCGTTAATTCTTTATTATTCTTTACACATTTATCTAAACATCCTGAAAAAGATTAAAAAATTCATCATTTCCATATAGAATAATACCTCCGAAAAATCAGAGGTATTATTGATAATATGTAGATGTGTTTTTTTTTGAATTACTCTTTAATCAGTTTTTCATAAGACATGCTTCCGTCTTTCAATAGAATTTCAAAATAATAAATTCCCGACTTCAGATCTTCAATGCTAATGGTTTCTTTATTCGGTTGTACAGATTTTATCTTTCTTCCTGCCGCTTCATAAATATCAATAGATTTGATACGGTCAAAGTTTTTAAAACTAATTGTTTCTTTAGCAGGATTGGGATAAAGACTTACTTTCTTAGATTCAGCAGCAGCTTCGCTGGTTGATAAGTTGCTTGCCGTCATTGTCAGTGTAGCATATCCTCTATTAGAAGAGCTATGTTGAGATATTGCAGTACTTCCTCCTCTAGCAAAAAATATATCCAAAGGACCCGCTGCATTTGGGATCACAAAATCCCCGGCACTTCCGGATAAACTCCTGGTTGCAATAATAGTCCGGGTACTTCCTGAAACGGTGTTAGAGACCAGCGTCCAATCCTGAACAGCATCTACACTGGGGAACGCTCCAATACCATTAAAACTATAATCAAGATTTGAGCTGCTGTTATAAATAAATCCGTCTGCACCGGCTTCCATCCCGGAATCACCAGCACCTATTCCCAGGTAGGAAGTACTGTTTCCCGTAAGTGTCAAGGTTGCCAATGTTGGTGAAGTTTCCAGTTTCACGGTCATTCCTGTAGCCCCAAGATTTACAACACCTGAGGAAAACTGGGCCCATGCGAAATTGGCAAGAGCCATACTTACTGTGAGTAAAAGTTTTTTCATATCAATTTTTTAAGAGGTTAATAATGTCTTTTTTATCTGTTTTTAATGCATATTCAAAAGGGGTCATTCCCATTGAATCTTTTTTTGTTTTATCTGCTTTGTACTTCAACAGCAGCTCGACCAATTCTTTGTTTCCAAATTTCACAGCCCAGAATAATGGTGTATAGCCTGTAGTATCAGCTATATTGGGATCAGCATTTTTCTTCAATAAACGCTCTACGAGATCTTTATTATATTTTACCGAAAGTCCTGATAAGGCTGTTCCTTCGTCACTTTTATAATTCACATCTTTTACATGATCAATCAGAAATTTAGCCACCTCTACATTTCCTCTGTAACAGGCCAAAATAAGTGGTGAAAATCCGTTTTCATTGGTTTGATTAATCACATCCGGGTTTTGCTTCATCAGCTCCTGTACCTCAGTGACAGTTCCACTTCTCGCAATATCAAATATTGACTTTGCTTTTTCCTGAGCAAATACTAATGAGCTCAGGAAGACCGTTAATAATAAAATCAGATTTCTCATTGTTTTATCAATATATAGTTATATTCAACATTGATGCTTTCTGCAATTTTTTTGGTGACCATCTTTGGGATTGTCACTTTATAATCTGCCGGTCTGGCAATAAAATTTCCCTGCATATAAATTTTACCGTCTTTAGCATATATAGTGGCTGCAGAAGCTACTGCTTTATCTACTCCGTGAAAATTAAGGCTTCCCTGGATTGTATATTTCTGGGGACTGGCCGTCAGTTTTGTTTTATCAAAACTGATAATTTTCCCTTTGAAAGTAGTCTTTGGATACTTTGCTGTTTCTGCATAGCTTTCATTAAAGTGCTCTTCCATTAATTTTGTTTTAAAATGAAAGTTTTTAACTGCTGAAACCGATGCTATTTCTCCAGTATCACTATTGAAGACTACCAGATTATTATCATCCTGAGCATATACATCTTCAAATAAAGGTACTGAAGCTTCAAAAGTTACCTTACCCGTTTTAGAGCTGTATTTCTGGGCTGAAGCATACCCTGTAAATAGAAGTGATGCGCTGATTAATATTATTTTTTTCATATCAAATTTTTTAATTTTCAGTTAATCCATCAGCTTTCCATTTGATGAAAATATTAATTTGTGTTGCCGACAGGGATCCTCCTTTAGGCATTTTTTCAGGGTCACCGTTTGGTCTTTGGATCCGGTCCAGGATTCCATCTATATTATTCTTTGCCTGATCGTAGGTCACTAAAGGTTTAAAGCTACCTGCGGAGTGACAGCCGATACAGTTGTTGTCTATAATCGGTTTTACATCGGCAGTGTATTTTACCGGCAGTGTAATAGGGGTATTATCTGAAATCTCTTCATAGGTTCTGCTATCACAGGAGTTCAGTATTCCTACTGATGAAAGGATCACGAGGTATGTTAACTTTCTCATATTAAAAAACTCTATAAAGATTAAACCCAAAGAAAATATGTCCTTTCCCCCATTCACCTGATGCATTGGTAAGATATCCTATATCTGAATTAATCTGGGAGTTCGAGAATAAAAGCTGGAACACATGTCCCCCGGTTTCTATATCCACCCCTAAAGAAAGAGGGTTTTTATAGAAACTGTGATTGTCAAAATTCACAAAATATTCTGCATTTACAGAAACTCTCTTTGAAATTTTATAGCGTCCGCCTAACCCTGCTAAAAATTGGTTTTTATCTTCATTTTTAGGCTCATACAGATTCTTATGAACATATGAAGGGGTAAGCTGCAGTGAAAGTTTATCGTTAAATCGTCTTGAAATTAAAGCCTGGGTAAGATAAGAAAGTCTGTCGTTGAATTTAAGAAACGGATAGTTGTCCTTACTGAGATCCGTGTTTACACCCATCACATTATACCCAACAATATCTACCGGAAAATCATCATTCTGTCTTATCAGCCTGTACTTGACAGCACCTTCAAAGGTTTTCATATTTGTTTCCCTTGACAAACTCACAGAGATGGCATCGCTGATACCATAAATCACGCCTAATTTTGTGGAGGCGTTATCCAGTCCAAAAAAGTTTTTAAATCCTGTGCTTACATCACCAAATCTATGGGCTACAATAATGTACCATTCTTTTTTGGCGGCAAGCTTTGTAGATTGTCCTGTAACAATCTGTAATGCTTTGAAAGCAGGTTGTGAAAATTCCGTATCGGTTTTAATAGTATCAATATCTTTCAACAGATCTTCCTGTGCAAAGGCAAAACCTGATGAAAATACTGACAAAAATAAGAGAGCTTTTGTCATATACAATTTGAATTAAATTATCATATGACAAACTTATCAAGTTCTCAATTCAAAATTATGTGATAAAAGTCACCAAAGACATTGTTTTTATCAATCATAAAACAAAAACTTTTGAAACATTACAAATTAGATTAGTCTAACATTTTCATTTACAGCAACTTTGATCCCTTCTTTGGTCTGCAGAATCTCTCCGTCGCTCTCTATTTTTTTTAACACTCTGCTTACCACTTCTCTGGAAGTACCCAGACTGCTTGCAATTTCACGATGGGTAATTTTTAAAGGATTTCTTCCGGTACTGGTGATCTGCTGTTTAATATAATTCAGTACCCTTTTGTCCAGTCTATGAAAAACAGCATCATTGACCATATTCATGACCTCTGAAAAACGTCTGTCATACTCACGATAAAATAGTTTATTGATCTCCGGAAACCTGATCAGCCAGTCATGCATCACAGAAACAGGAATCAATAAGGCTTCAGATTCTTCTTCAGCCACCGCAAATACGCGGCTTACATAATCTGTAAAAATAGAAGAGAAAGTCATCAGACAGCTGTCACTAGGTTTAATAAAATAATAGATGAGTTCTCTGCCGTCATTAAGAGTGAAAACTTTAATAGAACCTTTTATCAGAAAGGGTACATATTTATTTTTCTGGCCTTCTCTTATGATTTCTGTTTTTGCTTTTATATCAACAATAACAGCATGCTGTTGGAGTTCACTTAAAAAAACTTTTCCAAGAAAACCAAATTTATCAAGAATAAACACATTATCTGTCATATCAATTTTATCAAAATGTAATATTCAAATATATAAAATTGGATCATTGTTATGATGATTCAGTACCGTTAAAGTTGTGTTATAAATTGTAGGGTATATTTTAACCGGATATATGGCATAAAAAATGCCCCAATTTTCATTGGGGCATGGTATTTATTGTAAAAGAAATCTTACGCTTGAACGTTGTTTCCTCCTAATACGAAAGGCTCAACTTCTTTGATTTCTCCGAACTGCTGCTCATAGTTAGCGATGTTCTGTTGAAGAGCGTTTAAAACTCTCTTAGCGTGAAGTGGAGCAAGAATTACTCTTGATCTTACTTTAGCTTGCTGTACCCCCGGCATTAATTGGATGAAATCTACTACGAACTCAGATGGAGAGTGGTTTACTAAAGCTAAATTAGCATAGATACCAGCAGCTACCATTTCGTTTAATTCGATGTTGATGTTTCCGTCTTGTGGATTTTGATTGTTGTCCATTGTTATAAATTATGTTTTTTAAATTCGAAATTTGAGATTGTGAAAATATAAAAATAAATCCAAACCTCAAATTTCAAATCATTAATTTTAGTTAAGGTCTTCGAATTCTTTCTTAGAACCTACAATAACATTCTGATATTCTTTAAGACCTGTACCTGCAGGGATTCTGTGCCCTACAATTACATTTTCTTTAAGACCACTAAGGGCATCAATTTTTCCAGCAACAGCCGCTTCATTTAGAACCTTCGTTGTTTCCTGGAATGATGCTGCAGACATGAATGACTTAGTCTGAAGAGCCGCTCTTGTGATACCTTGCAATACAGGCGTTGCTGTAGCAGGAAGTGCTTCTCTTACTTCTACCAAGTTTTGATCTTCACGTCTTAGCTTAGAGTTTTCATCTCTTAATTCTCTTGCAGTAATCATCTGACCTGGTCTGAATTCTTTAGAATCACCAGCCTCTACTACTACTTTAAGACCAAATACTCTGTTGTTCTCTTCCAAGAAGTCATACTTATGTTCCAGAGCTCCTTCAAGGAATTGAGTATCACCTCCATCTACGATAGATACTTTTGTCATCATCTGTCTTACGATAATTTCAAAGTGCTTATCATCAATTTTTACCCCCTGAAGACGGTAAACTTCCTGAATCTCATTTACTAAGTATTCCTGAACCGCAGTTGGGCCCTTGATTCTTAAGATATCATCCGGTGTGATAGAACCGTCAGATAGTGGAGAACCAGCTCTTACGAAGTCATTCTCCTGAACCAAGATCTGGTTAGAAAGTTTTACCAGGTAAATCTTTCTTTCTCCAGTTTTAGCTTCTACGATCAATTCTCGGTTACCTCTCTTAATTTTTCCGTAAGAAACTACCCCGTCGATTTCAGTAACAACCGCTGGGTTTGAAGGGTTTCTTGCTTCGAATAATTCGGTAACTCTTGGAAGACCTCCGGTGATATCCCCTGCTTTTGCAGATTTTCTTGGGATTTTGATTAAGACTTTACCAGCCTTAATTTTCTCACCATCATTTACCATTAAGTGGGCTCCTACCGGTAAGTTGTATGCTCTTTGCTCAACTCCTTTAGAATCTACCACCTTCAAGGTAGGTACGGCTTTCTTATTTCTAGATTCAGAGATTACTTTCTCTTCGAATCCTGTTTGTTCGTCAATTTCAAGCTGGAATGAAATACCCTGGATAATATCTTCATATTCTACCTTACCAGAAGTTTCAGCAATGATAACCGCGTTATACGGATCCCATCTACAGATGGTATCTCCTTTCTTCACTTTATCACCTGGTTTTACAGATAATATAGATCCATAAGGTACGTTAGCTATCATTAATGGAGTTTTAGACTCCGCAGCAACTAATCTGAATTCCGTTGAACGGGAAACTACTACCTCAGCTGTATTACCGTTTTCATCTTCAGAAGTAATTGTTCTTACATCATCCATTTCAACGATACCATCTCTTCTAGCTACAATAGATGGGTTTTCTGATACGTTTCCTGCAGTACCCCCTTGGTGGAAGGTTCTCAACGTAAGCTGAGTACCTGGTTCCCCAATTGACTGTGCTGCAATTACACCTACCGCTTCACCCATATGGATCACTTTACCTGTTGCTAAGTTTCTACCGTAACATTTCGCACAGATCCCTTTCTTAGCTTCACAAGTTAATGGCGAACGAACCTCAACAGCTTCTAATCCAGCTTCTTCAATTCTTTTTGCCAATTCTTCAATGATTACCTGATCTGCACTAGCAATAAGCTCGTCAGTTTCAGGGTCATAGATATTATGAAGAGATACTCTACCTAAGATTCTTTCAGAGATTCTTTCAACGATCTCGTCATTTTTCTTAAGTGCAGTAACTTCTGTTCCTCTAAGTGTTCCACAGTCATCTTCTGTAACGATAACGTCCTGTGCAACGTCTACCAATCTTCTCGTTAGGTAACCAGCATCGGCTGTCTTAAGAGCGGTATCCGCAAGACCCTTACGAGCACCGTGAGTAGAGATAAAGTACTCTAAGATCGAAAGACCTTCCTTAAAGTTTGCAAGGATCGGGTTTTCGATGATCTCCGCACCGGTAGAACCAGCTTTTTGCGGTTTCGCCATCAAACCTCTCATCCCTGATAACTGACGGATCTGTTCTTTAGAACCCCTCGCCCCAGAGTCAAGCATCATATACACAGAGTTGAAACCACCTTGGTCGGTTTTCATTCTGCTCATGATCATTTCAGTTAATCCAGCGTTGGTGTTAGTCCAAACGTCAATTACCTGGTTATAACGTTCTGTATCGGTAATTAGACCCATGTTATAGTTAGCTCTAATTTCGTCTACAGTTTCAATTGAAGTAGCAATCATCTGCTTTTTCTCTACAGGTACTACGATATCTCCAAGAGAGAACGATAGACCTCCTTTGAATGCATTTGAATACCCTAAGTCTTTCATTGCATCAAGGAACTTCACAGTAGTAGGGAAATCCGTATCGGCAAGGATCTTACCAATAACGTTTCTCAATGATTTCTTAGTAAGAAGTTCATTGATATATCCTGATTGTTTAGGTACAATCTGGTTGAATAAAATTCTACCTACAGAAGTTTCGATCAATCTTGTTACTATTACTCCGTCTTCTTTAACAGGTAGTCTACATCTTACCTTAGCATTTAAAGAAACTCTACCTTCAGCATAAGCAATTTCTGCTTCCTCAGGAGAATAGAATGCAAGACCTTCACCTTTTACTTTCATATCTTCTGTAGAACTCAATTCTTTAGTCATGAAATAAAGACCAAGAACCATGTCCTGAGAAGGTACTGTAATTGGAGAACCGTTTGCAGGGTTCAAGATATTCTGAGAACCTAACATTAATAACTGAGCTTCAAGGATCGCTTCTGGTCCTAACGGTAAGTGTACCGCCATCTGGTCACCATCGAAATCGGCGTTGAATGCTGTTGTTACTAACGGGTGTAGCTGGATTGCCTTACCTTCGATCATCTTAGGTTGGAAAGCCTGAATCCCCAGTCTGTGAAGCGTAGGTGCTCTGTTCAGTAGAACAGGGTGACCTTTCATCACGTTTTCAAGGATATCATATACTACAGGCTCTTTTCTGTCGATAATTCTCTTTGCAGATTTCACAGTTTTTACAATTCCTCTCTCGATCAGTTTTCTGATGATAAACGGTTTGTAAAGCTCAGCTGCCATATCTTTAGGAATACCACATTCGTGAAGCTGTAAGTTTGGACCTACAACAATTACCGAACGCGCAGAGTAGTCAACCCTTTTCCCTAGTAAGTTCTGACGGAAACGACCTTGCTTACCTTTCAATGAATCAGAAAGTGATTTCAATGGTCTGTTTGATTCAGATTTTACTGCAGAAGATTTTCTTGTGTTATCGAATAATGAATCTACAGATTCCTGAAGCATACGCTTCTCGTTTCTCAAGATTACTTCAGGAGCTTTGATCTCCAATAATCTCTTCAAACGGTTATTTCTGATAATAACTCTTCTATAAAGGTCATTAAGGTCAGAAGTAGCGAAACGTCCTCCATCCAATGGAACTAATGGTCTTAGTTCTGGTGGTATAACAGGAAGCACACGCATAATCATCCACTCTGGTCTGTTGATCATTCTTGTATTGGCACCTCTCAATGCTTCTACAACGTTCAATCTTTTCAGTGCTTCAGTTCTTCTTTGCTTAGAACCTTCGTTATGAGCTTTGTGTCTTAAGTCAAAAGATAATGCATCAAGATCAATTCTCTTTAATAGATCTTCCACAGCTTCAGCACCCATTCTGGCGATGAATTTGTTTGGATCAGAATCATCAAGATACTGGTTTTCTACAGGAAGAGTTTCCATAATGTCAAGGTACTCTTCTTCTGTTAAGAATTCCATATTTTCAAAATCAGAACCATCTAATTTTTTGGCAATACCCTGTTGGATCACTACATATCTTTCGTAGTAGATGATCATATCTAATTTCTTAGAAGGGATTCCCAAAAGGTATCCGATTTTGTTTGGTAATGAACGGAAGTACCAGATGTGAGCAATAGGAACAACCAAACCGATATGTCCGATTCTTTCTCTTCTTACTTTTTTCTCGGTAACTTCTACACCACAACGGTCACAAACGATCCCTTTGTAACGAATTCTCTTATATTTACCACAAGCACATTCGTAATCCTTTACAGGACCAAAGATTTTCTCACAGAATAATCCGTCTCTTTCAGGTTTGTGAGTTCTGTAGTTAATAGTTTCTGGTTTTAAAACCTCTCCTCTTGAGTCCTGTAAAATAGACTCTGGTGAAGCTAAACCAATGGTTATTTTATTAAATCTACTTGTTTTATTTTTATTTGACATAATTTTTTTAGATTTTAGATTTCAGAGTTCAGATTTCAGACGAAATCATCATTCCAAATTCAAGGATTATAAAATTTTTAGAGTCGCATAATCTGACAACCAGTGTCTGATATCTGATATCTTACTCTTCCAATCTTACGTCTAATCCAAGACCTTGTAACTCGTGAAGTAATACGTTAAATGATTCCGGGATACCTGGTTCAGGCATAGATTCACCTTTTGCAATTGCTTCATAAGTTTTTGCTCTACCAATCACGTCATCCGACTTCACAGTTAAGATTTCTCTTAGAATATTTGATGCTCCGAATGCTTCAAGAGCCCAAACCTCCATCTCTCCAAATCTCTGTCCACCGAACTGAGCTTTACCTCCTAACGGCTGCTGAGTAATCAATGAGTAAGGACCAATAGAACGTGCGTGCATCTTATCATCAACCATGTGTCCTAGTTTCAGCATGTAGATAATACCTACAGTAGCCGGCTGAGTAAATCTTTCTCCGGTACCACCATCATAAAGGTGAGTGTTACCAAATTTAGGAAGACCTGCCTTTTCTGTATATTCAGTAATCTGGTCAAGAGTTGCTCCATCAAAGATTGGTGTAGCGAACTTCATTCCTAATTTCTGACCTGCCCATCCAAGAACTGTTTCATAGATCTGACCGATGTTCATACGAGAAGGTACCCCTAGTGGATTCAATACGATATCTACTGGTGTTCCGTCTTCAAGGAATGGCATATCTTCTTCACGAACGATTCTTGAAACGATACCTTTGTTACCGTGACGTCCTGCCATTTTATCCCCTACATTCAGTTTACGTTTCTTAGCGATGTAAACTTTAGCCAACTTCATGATCCCTGCTGGAAGCTCATCTCCGATTGAAATAGCAAATTTCTCACGGTTTTTAACTCCCTGAATGTCGTTAAATTTGATTTTGTAATTGTGAATCAATTGTTTGATCAATTCATTTTTATCAGCGTCTACTGTCCAGTCTGAACCGCTAACGTTTACATAATCTTCAACTGAAGTCAATAATTTGTGAGTGAATTTCACACCTTTACCGATGATTTCTTCGTCAAGGTCATTTTGTACCCCTTGAGAAGTTTTACCGCTTACCAGTGTATTTAATTTTTCAATTAAAGTGTTTCTCAACTCATCAAACTTAGCCTTGTAAGTGTTTTCAATCTCTTCAAGTTTAAGTTTTTCTTCAGTTCTTTTCTTTTTGTCTTTAATATTTCTTGAGAACAATTTCTTGTTGATCACCACCCCTCTTAATGAAGAGTCAGCTTTTAATGATGCATCTTTTACATCACCAGCTTTATCACCAAAGATTGCTCTAAGAAGTTTTTCTTCAGGAGTCGGGTCAGATTCACCTTTTGGAGTAATTTTACCAATCATGATATCTCCAGGCTTTACTTCAGCACCGATTCTGATCATACCGTTCTCGTCAAGATCTTTAGTAGCTTCTTCAGAAACGTTTGGAATATCTGCTGTAAGCTCTTCCATACCTAATTTGGTATCACGAACTTCAAGAGAA
The DNA here is from genome assembly GCF_016756935.1 of Chryseobacterium sp. KMC2. Taxonomy (NCBI): domain Bacteria; kingdom Pseudomonadati; phylum Bacteroidota; class Flavobacteriia; order Flavobacteriales; family Weeksellaceae; genus Chryseobacterium; species Chryseobacterium sp. KMC2. Next base: position 19,086 of record NZ_JAESIT010000034.1, on the reverse strand, counting down.
TATTCATCTACGTGGATTGAAGTAAACCAGTCTTCACGTACAACTTTTTCGTTGATTACAATTGCATCCTCAAAGTTGTATCCTTTCCAAGGCATGAACGCTACCACTAAGTTTCTACCAAGAGCTAATTCTCCTTTTTCAGTAGCATAACCATCACAAAGTACCTGTCCTTTTTCCACTACATCACCTACTCTTACGTTTGGTCTTAGGGTAATAGTTGTACTCTGGTTAGTTTTTCTAAACTTAGTAAGGTTGTATGTTTTAGTAGCAGACTCAAATTGTACTAAATCTTCGTCTTCACTTCTTTCATATTTAATAGTGATCTTGTCAGCATCCACATACTCTACAGTACCTGTACCTTCTGCATTGATCAAAATTCTTGAATCTTTCGCAACTTGTTGTTCCAGACCTGTACCTACGATTGGAGCTTGTGGCTTCAATAGAGGAACTGCCTGACGCATCATGTTGGATCCCATCAACGCACGGTTCGCATCATCATGCTCCAGGAATGGAATCAATGAAGCTGAAATACCAGAGATCTGGTTTGGTGCAACGTCGATAAGATTTACCTGAGCTGGCTCAACTACAGGGTAGTCACCATCCAGTCTGGCAATAATTCTGTCTGTTAAGAATTCTCCGCTATCGTTCAATTCAACGTTTGCCTGAGCAATTACTTTATCTTCTTCGTCCTCAGCATTAAGATAAATAGGATCTGCATTAAGATTAATCTTACTGTCCTCTACTTTTCTATATGGAGTTTCGATGAAACCTAGTCTGTTGATTTTCGCATAAATACCTAAAGATGAAATCAAACCGATGTTTGGTCCTTCCGGAGTTTCAATCGGGCAAATTCTTCCGTAGTGCGTATGGTGAACGTCACGAACCTCGAAACCTGCTCTTTCTCTTGATAAACCACCAGGCCCTAGTGCAGATAATCTTCTCTTGTGAGTGATCTCTGATAGAGGGTTGGTTTGGTCCATGAACTGAGAAAGCTGGTTGGTACCAAAGAACGAGTTGATTACTGATGTTAATGTCTTAGCATTTACAAGATCAAGTGGAGTAAAGATTTCGTTATCTCTAACGTTCATTCTTTCCTTGATTGTTCTTGCAATTCTTGAAAGACCTACACCGAACTGTCCTGCTAACTGCTCACCAACAGTTTTAATTCTTCTGTTTGATAAGTGGTCAATATCATCAACATCCGTTTTTGAGTTTACTAACTCAATTAAGTGTCTTACAATCGCAATGATATCTTCTTTTGTAAGAACTTCAGTTGTAGTTGGGATGTTTAGACTTAATTTTTTATTCAATCTGTAACGTCCTACTTCACCAAGAGAGTATCTCTGCTCAGAGAAGAATAATTTTTCAATAATTCCTCTTGCTGTTTCCTCATCTGGTGGATCTGCATTTCTTAACTGACGATAGATGTACTCTACTGCTTCTTTCTCAGAGTTAGTAGGGTCTTTCTGTAATGTATTCTGGATGATAGAGAATTCATTGCTGTTTTCTTTGTGGATCAAAATAGATTTCACACCAGCATCCAGGATAAGATCTAAATGTTCTTTTTCAAGAATCGTTTCTCTATCCAAGATGATTTCGTTTCTTTCAATAGAAACTACCTCACCTGTATCTTCATCTACGAAATCCTCGAACCAAGTGTTCAATACTCTCGCAGCCAATGTTCTCCCTTCCACTTTTTTAAGGGCAGCTTTAGAAACTTTCACTTCTTCAGCAAGGTCGAAGATCTGAAGGATATCCTTATCAGATTCGTAACCGATAGCTCTTAATAAAGTTGTTAATGGTAACTTTTTCTTACGGTCGATATACGCGTACATTACGCTGTTGATATCTGTTGTAAATTCCATCCAAGATCCTTTGAAAGGAATAATTCTTGAATAGTATAGTTTGGTTCCATTCGCGTGGTAAGTCTGTCCGAAGAATACACCAGGTGAACGGTGAAGCTGCGTAACAATAACTCTCTCAGCACCATTGATGATGAAAGATCCACTAGGCGTCATATAAGGAACCGGACCTAAATATACATCCTGAACCACCGTTTGGAAATCTTCGTGTTCCGGGTCAGTACAATATAGTTTAAGTCTTGCTTTTAGAGGCACTGAATACGTCAGACCTCTTTCCACACACTCATCAATTGAATAACGTGGAGAATCTACCAGATAGTCAAGGAATTCCAATACGAATTGATTTCTAGAATCGGTAATTGGAAAATTCTCTTGGAAGGTCTTGTAAAGAGCTTCTGTCTTTCTGGCTTCAGGAAGTGTATCAAGCTGGAAAAATTCTCTGAAAGACTCGATTTGGATGTCCAAGAAGTCTGGAGTGATGATTTTTCCTTTCGCTGATGAGAAATTAATTCTCGGATTTCCTTGAGTTGTTGATTTTGTTTTACTCATAAAACTTTTAAGAAAGGGTTAAAAAATATTTTGATTTATTAAAAAATATCAGGAATAGAAGGGAGAAACAGAGAAAAGATCAAAGACTTCAAATGTTTGGCGCTATTAGAAATAGTCTTTATTCTTTTTTCTTTATTCTTACAGTCTTATTCCTAACTGCAACGCTGGTATATCTTTTCACAGCGTAATGCAAAATATTTTTATTACTTTTGAGGCAGTATTACCGCAGTATCTACAAATACGAAATCCCTTTCATGATTTACATTGAAAGAGTTGATTTTTAGTATTTTATAAATTTACAAACAATTTTTAGCGCCAAAAGAGGGGCAAAGATACAAAAAGTTATCCACAATTACAAATAATATGCCTCATTTTGAGGACCTTAAAATAAAAAAGCTGCCCATTTCTGAGCAGCCTCCATAAACACTAAGATTTCTTATAATTATTTCACAATAACCTTATAAGATTTTACCGTTGATTTAGTTTCTATCTTAATAATATAAATTCCCGTAGGTAATGAAGAGGTATCAATACCTGTACGAAGATTCAATTTATCTGACTTAACTACCTGCCCTTGTGCAGAGTATAAAGTATAAACGCCGTCTTCTGCAGTTGTGATCGTAAGATTTTCTCCAGCTTTTACCGGGTTAGGGTATATTTTAACATCATTGGCAACTTCTGTTACATCTGAAGCCCCGGTAATTTTTGCAGTCTTCATCGATGCATTTTTCAATAGTGAAGCATATGGCGAAAGTGGAGAATCTGGAGCTCCTCTCTTCACAAGGTCTGTATCTACAACAGCCTGGATACCATCTCTGTCTTTGTCATCAATTGTAGAAATGAATCCACCACCCATAGTATCAAGATTTCCTTTTCCAATCTTATACAGGTCAAGATCCGAACCATTGGAAGTCAGGTCCAGGAAGTCAGGTAAACCATCTCCATCCGTATTCTGAATAGGATATTTTAAAGTTCCTGAATCAGGATACGTTTCCAATACATCTGCCAGACCATTGTTTCCTACTGCAACACCACTATCAATAACCCCATTATGATCTGCATCAATCTGATTGATTACTGATGTTGGAATACCTGATTCAAATAAATCCAACACGCCGTCATTGTCAGAATCCAAATCACGATAATTCGGAACACTGTCTCCCAATATAGAAGTAATTAAAATATCACCTTCCATATCATCGTCTTCAAACTTACCGTTGGCATCAAAATCTTCCATTGAGTCAGGAATACCATCATTGTCAGAATCAAAATCACATGCATCAACAATACCGTCACCATCTGTATCCAATGTTGGAGACTTATCATTAACCACTGTACATCCTTCTGCACAATCAGGAATACCATTACCATTATTATCTATACTGTCATCTCCTCCCGGACATCTGTCAAAGCAGTTTGGAACTCCGTCATTATCATCATCTTTACTCGCAAAAGCATTATAGATATAATAGCTCTGAGGAATACGGACAGCCGTTCCGCTATTAAAGGTAATCTTCATACGGTTGAAAGGTTTTGTAGCCTTACCTCCTACATAGAACTTATTGGAGTTTGTCGTGAAGAAGTTTCCACTGATAAGACTTCCTGAACTTGTAAAAGTATTGGTTACTGTATTTCCGTTATACAGGGTTACTGTAATATTTTCAAGTACACTTACCCCCAAAAGATTTCCTGCTTTTTCTACCGTAAATCCGGCCATTGTATTAGCAGGAAGCATTGCATTACTGCTTACCGTTGCAAATGCTGAGAAAATACTTAAAATAGATGCTGCAGGCACTGTTGCTGTTGCATAATTATTAGGATTGGTATCTACAATTGCTTCCGGGCTTGTCATTTTTGCCAGAATAAGACCTAAAAACCCAGGTCCGGATGTCCAGCTTCCTCCTGTTACCAGATTTCCAGGTATTGCAGAGCCACTAGTCTGAATTTTATCATCACATTCACAAGAAATCGGTTCTTCGAATGCGTAATATACCTTAAGAGCTCCCAGGTTAAACCCGACAGTCTGAGTAATTTTCAGTCGAACCTCGTTGAAAGGCTTGGTGGTCGTAAGTGTTACTTTTTGCTTCCCGGAACCATACCCGAGCACTTTGATATTGATCAATCCTCCTCCATCTGATAATTGTCTTGAATCCTGAAGCTGGCCAAACAAATAGGTTTCTACAGTAATATTTTTCAAAAACTCAGCACTCAACAGCTTACCCTGATCATCAGGCTCTATTACAAATCCGGTTCTGTTTCCCGCAGGGTATACCTGGTTTTTATCCAAAATCCCTACTGAATAAGACCCTAACAATCCTATTGGAAGGACTATTTTTCCAAAAGAGTTTTTATTTCCATCCCCAATATTTTCTTTATTCTGAACGTAAGAAAGCGGAGCAAGGAAACTGCTGCTCCCGGATATGTTTCCGTCAACACCACTTCCCGCAATAATATCATCACAAATACCATTGTTATCTGTCGGTACCTTAGCCGGATCAAATGCAAATGCATAATACACATTCATTGCACTGAATACGGAAAGAACATTGGTCTGATACAATCTTACTTCATCAAATTCTTTTGAAGTTTTAAAGTGTAAGAATATTCTGTTCTTGCTCCCCCCGAATGCAGGCACCGATAAAAGCGTACTGTTTGTAGTAGTTTCCTGAACAACACCATTTTTATAGGTACTGATTCTTAACGAGCTTAAAAGATCAATTGTAATAAAGCTTGTTCCAAGATCTACATTAAAACCAGTAATATATCCTGCCGGATATGATGTATTCTTGTTTTTAACAGATATACCGTTTCCACTCAGTAAAGAAGCGAAATTTCCCATACTTACACTGTTATCCAAACTGGCATCCACCACTGGATTCATGCTTCCATTATAACATGCCAAGCAAATCCCTGAGTTGTTTACAGGTTTTGCCTCAACTCCCATCCCTCGGATAGGCTCATAGCCTTGCTGTGCCAATGCTGCTACAGACAGCACCAGCGTCATAAGCATTGCAGCTAATTTCTCTAATAATTTTTTGGTCATTTTTTAATTTTTTAAAGATTTTGTGTTTATTTTAAATTAATAGAAAGCTTTCCATGCGGTTCCATTGCAGCCTTCGTGTACTTTTGCTGTGGCATTATAGCGGATAGCTCCTTCTTCAGCCGCGGTACAGGATGAAGCAGCACCGGTAATTCCTTTTAACTGGATAGCCGCACCGGAAGCTGTATCAGCAGTAGGAATCATGTTAATCCCAACGATGGCATTGGTGGCATTTCCGATATTAAAAAAGACATGTGCTTTATTAGCATATACAGATTGTCCTGCCAATGCCTTTCCTGTAAATCCTATAGCCATCGATTGCCCTCCTGAAGCATTATTTGCTGATCCTATGGTAACAGTGTTGGTCGCTGCCGTATTTCCGCCTCCTATAATAATCCCTCCATCATTGGTATTATTATTTCCAAGTGTTAATCCTGTAATTCCTGTTACTGTATTTCCGTTTCCAAAGACTAAATTATTGGCTCCGGATGCAGTATTGGTGTTTCCTATTATTTTGGCACCATTATTAGCAGTGTTCGCTAATCCGATAGCTACCGCAGGAAAATTCCCTTGTGCAGAAACGGTATTATCTTTACCTAAAGCGATATTGGAAGATGTACTGTTTGTCAGCGTATTATTGGATCCCCATGTAAAAGAGGCAAATGGCCCTGTGGTAGTATTGGAGTTTCCACCACGTAATGTTCCATTCAGGTCCAGAATTCCTTTGACATTTTTTTGAGTTGCCAATACCAAATTTTGTCCATCACTTGTTCCTAAATAGTTTCCTGTAGAAATATCTGTTCCCAAACCAGCCGTAGTAGGCGTCGTTCCTGCATTTCCAACGGTACGCCAGTCTGCACCTAAGTTCCCCCATTTTGTTCCATCAAAATAATAATAACCAGGTGATACAACGGCCGCGGTCTGTCCGGCAGGTGCAGCTTCAGCAACTGTGACATATACAATAGCCCCGGTTTGGGCTGCCGTATAATTTTTGGCACTTAACTGCGCTCCTGTAAGCCTTGGAGCAATGACACCATCTAGTTTATTGGTATTGGATGGAAAACCCACCACATCAAGTGTAGCTTGAGGCCCACCTGTATTAATCCCTACTTGGGCAGATAAATAGAATCCTGCCGATAAGAGTGCTAGTGTAAATAATTTGCTTTTCATTCTTTGTTGATCTTTGTTGTTTTTTTGTGTTCGTTTTTATATAAAGGCATTTCTTCAGCTCTCTCATTTAAAATTGTAAATGAAACAGCTTTATAATTCCCATGGGGATCGTAAAAATTTTTATGAAATATTATCGTAGAGAAGGAATAGTCAGTTTATCGGGGATCTTAATAATAAACTTAAAACCGTCGACCAGCTTAAAAGAGTTGATGTAAAACCTTTTAATCTTTTCAAATACAGTCACCGTACTTCCATAATGTTCTACACCCTGTATCCTTGTCTTCCAGACGGAAACAATCTCAAACCCTTTTATGGCACAAGATATAAAATCGTTATCCTTAGGAAGGTGAAGATAATTTCGTAAAGTATGATGATAGCCCTTACAATTCTCAGCTTGCAGGATATTAGTAACCCTTATCGGTTCCTGTAAAATTTTATTGATTATATGCGAGTGTAAATCAGTATTATTTACACCTGTACAATGCAGCAATTCAGATTTGTCTACCGCGGTAGATATAGTAAACCCTGCGTTCAGTTTTCCGATAGTCGATAATAACAAGAGAAATGCTATATGACTATACGAAAGAAAATAATTTCGATCCAATAGTGTTGTGTTTTTTTCTGATGCAAATATAGTATTTTTTCAATAAAAACAATGTTTTAATGATAAAATTATACAAAAAATAACAATAATCAAAGATTAATATTAATACATTATGTTAATTAATATTAAATTAATAATAATAAATTAATATTATGGAATTTAAGTCAACAAAATCTCCATACGTTTGTGAACAAAATGATAAACTGATGATTATCAGACAACAAAAAAAGCCCGGGCAAATGCCCGGGCTTCTATATTTAGAATATAATTGAAATTATTTCAATTCTACTTCAGCACCAGCTTCTTCTAATTGCTTCTTAAGAGCTTCAGCTTCGTCTTTAGAAACTCCTTGCTTAATTGCAGCTGGAGCACCGTCTACGATATCTTTAGCTTCTTTAAGACCAGCACCAGTTAAATCTTTTACTAATTTAACGATAGCTAATTTAGAAGCACCTGCAGACTTAAGAATTACGTCGAATTCAGTTTTTTCTTCAGCAGCTTCTCCACCACCTGCAGCAACTACTACAGCAGCAGCAGCTGGCTCAATTCCGTACTCATCCTTAAGGATAGTAGCTAATTCATTTACGTCTTTTACTGTTAAGTTTACTAGCGTTTCAGCTAAATTTTTTAAATCTGACATTGTTGTAATGTTTTTGTTGATTATTTATTTAATTTTTTGAGTATAATTATTCAGCACTTGTTTCTTCAGTGCTTTCTGCAGCAGCTTCTGGAGCTTCAGCAGGAGTTTCTTCTACAGCCGGAGCAGCTTCTTCAGCTTTAGCTTCTACTGTTTCAGATTTGTTTTGAAGAGCAGAAACAACTCTTTGAATTGGAGATTGAAGTAATCCAATGATTTCTCCGATCATTTCTTCTCTAGACTTGATGTTAGCAAGTGAAGTTAAGTTTTCGTCTCCAACATAGAAAGTTTCCTGAAGGTAAGCAGACTTTAAAGCAGGCTTATCTTCTTTTTTTCTGAACCCTTGGATTAATTTTGCAGGAGCATTCGCAGTATCAGCAATCATGATTGCAGAGTTACCTTTGAATGTTGGGAACATTTCAGAGAAATCTACCCCATCAATTTGCTCCATTGCTTTTTGTAAAAGTGTATTTTTTACTACTTTTACTTTGATATTTTGTTTGAAAGCCTGTCTTCTGAAGTCTGAAGACTTAGCAGCGTTCAATCCTTCTAGATCTGCTACGTATACTACTTTTGCATCCTGAAGCAAGTCTTTGATCTCTTGTATTGCTACAACTTTTTGGTCTTTTGTCATCGTCTTAAGGATTTAATATTAGTTAACAGATTTTGTATCAATTGCAATACCTGGGCTCATTGTAGAAGACAAGTAGATGCTTTTCACATAAGTTCCTTTAGCAGCCGTAGGCTTCATTTTAACTAATGTTTGGATTAATTCCTGAGCATTTTCTTTGATCTTAGCAGCATCGAAAGATACTTTACCAATACCAGCATGGATAATACCATACTTATCTACTTTGAAATCAATTTTACCAGCTTTCACTTCAGTTACTGCTTTACCAATTTCCATAGTTACAGTTCCTGATTTAGGGTTAGGCATTAAACCTCTTGGACCTAATACTCTACCTAATGGACCTAATTTACCCATAACAGCTGGCATAGTAACGATAACGTCAACATCAGTCCAACCATCTTTTATTTTTTGTAAATATTCGTCAAGACCTACATAATCAGCTCCAGCTTCTTTAGCTTCAGCTTCTTTATCTGGTGTTACAAGAGCTAATACTTTAACATCTTTACCAGTTCCGTGAGGAAGAGATACTACACCTCTTACCATTTGGTTTGCTTTTCTTGGATCTACACCCAATCTTACAGCGATATCTACAGAAGCATCAAACTTTGTAGTGTTTACTTCCTTTACAAGAGCCGAACCTTCTTCAAGGTTATAGATTCTACCTTTCTCTACTTTGCTTAAAGCCTCTTTTTGCTTTTTTGTTAATTTTGCCATTTCAATAAGTTTTAAGCGTTAGCTGGTTTAGTTCCTGTTACTTTTAATCCCATAGATCTAGCAGTACCAGCTACCATAGAAAGTGCAGAGTCCATTGTAAAGCAGTTAAGATCTGCCATTTTATCTTCAGCGATTTTCTTTACCTGATCCCAAGATACAGAACCTACTTTGTTTCTGTTTGGTTCACCGGAACCTCCTTTGATCTTAGCTGCATCCATTAACTGGATCGCTGCAGGTGGAGTTTTAATTACGAATTCAAAAGATTTGTCTTCGTATACTGTAATTACTACAGGTAAAACTTGCCCTGGCTTGTCTTGGGTTCTTCCGTTAAATTGCTTACAAAACTCCATGATGTTCACACCTGCAGAACCCAATGCTGGACCTACTGGTGGAGAAGGGTTAGCTGCGCCACCTTTCACCTGAAGCTTTACCATTTTAAAGACTTTCTTAGCCATTTTAATTTTTTTTAGTTTGAATAATTAATGAGTTTGGAAGCATTTATTATTCAGTAGGTTATGCACTCACATAACAATAAACCTACTTTTCGGATTGCAAAAGTATAAAATATTTTTGAAACTACAAACGGATATTGCCTATTTTTAAAAAGTTTTCAGAAATTAATTGATATATAGAAGTTCAGATTATCAGTTCATTCCACTTTTTTAAGGCTATCTTCAGGATATAATTTGTATTGGGGAAACCAAAAACAAATTCATTCATTTCAAAATAAAAATGGGACACGCATTTTTTCTTATCTGTTATGCTAAGAAATTTTATTTTCTGATCAATTTTATACCTGTTTCTTTATTTTATCTTTATCATTTACATTGCTCTTCAAAATCTCACCTCTATTCCATCTTGTCTTACATCCCAACCACAGGAGGTTCTTTAAGTCTGTTTCAGATGGTATAATGGTATTAATAAAAAAGACCACTATAAGCAGTCTTTTTTGTGTATAATATTATCAATTAGAAACCGGATGGTTTGCTGATTGTTTGTGTAGAACCGTCTGTTCCTCCAAGATTGGCATTCACATCAGTGATATTCTGTTTTGTGATCAATCTTCTATAAGCCATCAGATAAAGGTCTACCGTAAAATTATTGTAGGTTCTTGACGGAGTGGAAGTATTGGTTGCAATAATTCTGCTATCTGAAAACCTCGCTTTTATATGCCATGTCCCATTACTTTTGAATGCTGTCACATCCGGTGAGCCCTGCTTATTATCATTGATCCCATTATCACCATAATCCAGCATTACGTTGGTAGTTCCATCATTAAGTTTAAATGAATAGTTATGAAGGATAACCAGAAAATTATTAGCATCTATTTTTGTGTCATAATCTGCAATTCCGGTACCGGATACTCCTGTAAGGGTAAGTTTAAGATAATTGAATAATCCGCTGCTTTCCAGATTCGGATCATACAGCTGAAGAGCATTTTCAGAAGTCGCCAAAAAACTACCTCCTGTCATTGTAGGTTCTCCCGGATTTCTAAGGTATAAAGAGTTGGTATATGTTTTCCCGTTGACATCAAGGGTTTCCGTGGGCTTATCTGTTTTGATACCTACTTTACCAGTCTGTGCATTTAAAAATATTCCCAGACCCATTATAATCGTAATATAAATTTTTCTTATCATATCTTTTATTGAAGCCCTAAAGGCGTATTAGTTGAAACTCCCGAATAAGCTGGTGATGATGAAGCTGAAACTGAACCGTTAAAAGTTCCCCAGTCTTTAACCAATGATTTCTCAAAAACATTAAGAGTAAGAGACCATGTTCCGTTAACCGAAGAAACAGTACTGGCACCTTTAAAACTTAAATTTATTGCGTGAAATTTCTTTCCGGCTTTTACAATCTGGCTTACTTCTGTAGAATAAGAGCCATAAGATTTCGGATTAGTAGAAGTATTGGCTGCCGATACGGCACCCGTAAAAACAGCTCCTGTAATGGCAACAACATATTTATCGGCATCTAAACCTGTATTCAGGTTAACGACTTCATCCTGTTTCACATTTTTCAGAACAACATTATACATATTAACAGGTGCTACATTACGCAGCGTAATATCCAGCAGTTTTACTTTACCTACAGGTGAAGTATCTTTTGAACGGGTAAGAAGAAGATAATTTCCTCTTGCCGTTGCATTTTCAGTATCTACCAAATAAGATTCAACTAATGTTTCACCTTCTACATCTAAAGTTCCTTTAGGATTAGCAGTATTGATACCAACCTGAGCATTCATACTCAAAGCGGCAAAAGATACAAAGATTATTGTGGTAATTTTTTTCATTATCTATGTTTTTATTGAATTAATGGTGCTGCTGCTGCACCGGTAGTAGAAGCTTTAAGATCTTGGGTAGTATTGAATTCCTTAGCATATGATCTGTCATACACCAATAAATTGAGAGTCCATTCTCCTGTAGGCAATGATGAATCAGGAGAAAATCCCTGATAATCTGCTTTCAGTTTCCAGGTTCCTCCCGAAGAATATGCAAAAATCTGAGGTACCGGAGTCAGCCAATCTGCAGAATACGTTCTGGTAGGCTGGGTAAATCCAAAAGAAGAAATGACAACAAGGAATTTCTTCGAATTGATTTTGGTATCAAATTGATTAACCCAGTCTTTATCTGAAGGGTCACATGTGATTTTAAACTGGATAATATTAATAGGTGCCGGGGAATTGGGAACAAAAGAGTCATTATAGGCTGTAATTTTGTTTTCCGGAGCTGGAGATTTGATGACAAAAGTATAGTTTTCGTCTGCACCCAGCTTTTCCATTGGTTTTTTGAAGACCATCCCTGATGTTTTCATGGTCCCGTTAACGGTAAGTTCCTTTTCCGGTGTTGCAGTATTGATACCAACCTGCGCGTTTGCAAACGCAACAGCACCCGTTAAAAGGAGCATCGAAGTTAATTTAATCATTGAATTATGTGTGTTTATTGTAGAAGTCGCCTCTTCATGTTGAAATTCCCAATTTTTGATTTCTGATATAGACACAAAAGTTTAATACTTCTGCTGCACAGTGTATCAATTAAGAAAAATATAAAGTTTTATGGATTAGTTGGTTGATTGGTTACAATAAGCATGCCATATAAAGGAAAATAATGAATATGAAAATCATTGATAACATCAATCAAAGCAACCTTTATCACATGAAGGTGATCATTTCAATAATGGCAAAGCTCCCTATAGAAGCATTGACAAAAGAATGCTAATACATGGATATATCAAAACAGAAGTACGAAACTTAAGTACACATAAGTAATCAGAAAATCCAGGAAGCAATACAGAATAGAAATTTATCTTGATACGGGAGTAAACAAAAAAAAGACCGCTTTACAGCAGTCTTTTTTATATTATATAAGTAATTATTATACTTTTTCTACTTGCATATAGCTAAGCTCCATTGGAGTTTTTCTACCGAAGATCAGTACAGAAACTTCAATTTTCTTTTTATCTTCAAGAATTTTTTCAACAGTACCGTTGAATCCGTTGAAAGGACCATCGATTACTTTTACATTCTCTCCTACGATATATGGAATTTCCACATCGCTGGCAAATTCTGATAGCTCATCCATTCTTCCAAGCATTCTGTTTACTTCAGACTTTCTCATTGGAACTGGATCTCCTCCTTTTGTTAAACTCAAGAAAGATATTACTCCGGGAATGTTTTTGATAACATGGGGAATCTCTCCCATTAACTCAGCTTCAATCATTAAGTAACCAGGATAGTAAGGTCTTTCTTTAGGAACTTTTTTACCGTTTCTAATTTGAATAACCTTTTCCATAGGAATAACCACTTGAGTAACGTACTGCTCAAACCCTAAACGTTTGATTTCTGTCTCAATATAGTTTTTCACTTTATTTTCCTGTCCGCTGATTGCTTTCAGCACATACCATTTCAATTCGCTCATTATGGAAAATACTTTTAATTAATTGAACAAGTTGATTAGTATTCCGATGATGTTGCTGATTGCTTTTGAAAACAATTCATCAACTCCAAAGGTAAACAATGCCAGAATAACTGTCGCAATAGTCACTACAATAGTAGAAGACTGAAGGTCAGCCCATTTTGGCCATTCAACTTTATGTCTGAATTCGTTATAAGAACCTTTTAAAAAATCGACAAATGAACTCATAATTTATATTTGCACGGGCACAAGGATTCGAACCCTGATCAACGGTTTTGGAGACCGGTATCCTACCATTGGACGATGCCCGTAGATAAAAAGCTCCGCAAGAGATTCCTTGCGGAAGCTTTATTTATTTTAAGATATTAATCTAAGATTTCAGTAACCTGACCAGATCCAACTGTTCTACCTCCTTCTCTGATCGCAAATCTAAGACCTACGTTAAGAGCGATTGGCTGTAACAATTCTACAGTGATCTCTAAGTTATCTCCTGGCATTACCATTTCTACACCTTCTGGTAAGAAGATTTCACCTGTAACGTCAGTAGTTCTTACGTAGAACTGAGGACGGTACTTGTTGTGGAATGGAGTGTGACGTCCACCTTCTTCTTTAGAAAGGATATAAACAGAAGCCTTGAATTTTTTGTGTGGCTTAACTGAATCTTTCTTAGCGATAACCATACCTCTCTTGATGTCAGTTTTTTCAATACCTCTCAACAATAGACCTACGTTATCTCCAGCTTCACCTCTATCTAGGATCTTTCTGAACATCTCAACCCCTGTAATAGTAGAAGTTAATTTCTCATCACCCATACCAACGATATCAACTGGATCTCCAGTGTTGATAACACCAGCCTCGATTCTACCAGTTGCTACAGTACCTCTACCTGTAATAGAGAATACGTCTTCGATTGGCATCAAGAATGGCTTTTCAGTATCTCTTGGTGGTTGCTCGATCCAAGTATCAACAGCATCCATCAATTCTTCAACGCTCTTGAACCACTTATCTTCTGTGTTAGCAGGAGATGCAGTAGCTGCTGTAAGAGCTCCTAATGCAGAACCTTGAATTACTGGAGAGTTATCTCCGTCGAATTCGTAAGTAGACAATAAGTCTCTAAGTTCCATTTCAACAAGCTCTAATAACTCAGGGTCATCTACCATGTCAACTTTGTTCATGAAAACAACGATTCTTGGTACATTTACCTGACGGCAAAGTAGGATATGTTCTCTAGTCTGAGGCATTGGACCGTCAGTTGCAGCACATACTACGATAGCCCCATCCATTTGAGCAGCACCAGTTACCATGTTCTTAACATAGTCGGCGTGACCTGGACAGTCAACGTGAGCATAGTGTCTTTTTTCAGTTTCGTATTCGATGTGAGCAGTATTGATAGTAATACCTCTTTCTTTTTCTTCTGGAGCAGAGTCAATTGCAGAGAAGTCTTTTTTCTCAGCAAGACCTTTGCTAGCTAATACAGCAGAAATAGCAGCTGTAAGAGTTGTTTTACCATGGTCAACGTGACCAATAGTACCAATGTTCAAGTGTGGTTTGTTACGATTAAACGTTTCCTTTGCCATGATTGTAAAATTATTTATTTATTGTTTTTCAAATTTTCGGTGTGCAAATATAATGAATTTTTAAATACCAAAACCTTTTTATTGAAAAAAGTTTCAATATTCAAATCCAATGAAGTACAAACCTTATATTTCAATGTATTGAGACTGCAAATTTACACAATTTTCTGAATTGAAAAAAACTTTAAGAAACCTTTTCCGAAAAACCCTGAAACCCAATATATAAAAGAATAAAATTTGTTATTTCAATCTTTAGTATTGCGCTATAGTCATCATTTAATCCTTATATATTGATCATTTGATATCCAATTTCCTCAACGACCGTATAAATAAGTATAAAGCCAGCAGAAAAGCTCCTCCCATCATGATCAGCGATGTAGAATTCTGACCAAAAGCAATAAAAGAGAAAAATTCATTACAGATAAAGCCTATGGTATTGATATCAAAAAAGCCAAGAATTAATAAATACAGAACGATCATTACCAGTGCAATCAATCTATAGTTCGGGTTAAATATATGGGTAAGTATTTTTTTTACTTTACATCTGAAATTTACAGGAAGCAAATAAGCAGGAATAAAAAGGGTATACAGGCCTATTGAATACATAAATGAGATATTCAGCATCAGAAGCACATTCAGATGAAAAAAAACGGTTACCAAAAGCATAAACCTGAAAAATTTCGGATAAAGAAAGGCTATTATAAAAACTGTTTCAAAAAAGACGGTAAAATAATCCAGAAATTCCCAAAATATCTTAGAATTTATTCCGTCATAGAAATCTGAAAGAAAATCATTCCAACCTATAATATATCTGTACTGGCTAAAAAAGATCTGTGTATATTGGGTATCCATACTTAGCCATCCTCCTAAAATTTTAGAAAATCCGGCGGTAAACATTCCGAAACTAAAAATAAGGCTTATCATAAATAGAGGCCACGACTTGGCCGGTCCATCAGTTTCTTTTACAGGTTCAGGAAAAAAACTGTAGGTTCTGTTCCATGGAGAAAATGCCATGATTAAAATCGGCAGGGTATAAACGAAATCATGATTTACTTTTCCAAAAGAATAGGCATAATTACTGGTCAGTACATAGATTACCATATAAACTATGGCAAATATCCTTGGCTTGTAGCCTATCATAATCAACAACAATCCGAGATACATAATATATCTGCAGAGCACAAAAAAGGTTTCTGAAGGTATGAAATCTATAAAAGACAGTATGCTGATTGGCGGATGCATTGCACTGTTAGGAATAGAATGAATCCAGCTGTTATCCGACACTCCTATCCATAAGAGAAACATCGAGAAAAATATTCGGTAAAAAGCCAGAAACTCATAGCTTGGGTGGTAACTGGTGAAAGGGAGTTCTTTTAGTTTATTCATCATCGTTAATTTAAAATCGGAAACTTAATACAGTATCCCGGACGGCTGTATCATTCATTTTTCTTGTGGTGATATCGAAATCTTTAGTTTCATTGATCACCTCCATTCCAGTTACTTCTTTATCCGGAAACCTTTCTCTTAATTTTTCTACGATGAATTTTTTGCTTTCGTTTAAATCTACTTTTTTAATATTCCGGTTAAGAATAGATTTTTTCAACAGGTAAAGTTCCTTTTTATAAAGAGGCAAGCTGTTTATCCGGCTATCTAAAACCGGATATTCCTTAGGGAAAAGTAAATTTTGGATCAGGGTGATCTGTATCGTTCTTGGTATTTTATCTCCCAAATAATCATTTTTGGTTAAAATACTATCAGCCCCGTCTTTAAAAAAGACATGGGAAGTTGTTTTCGTAAATTTAATATACTTTCCGTCTTTTATAGGATATGAGGAAAATCCCGGAAAATTAAAGGATGGATAAGTTTCTTCAATATTTATTTTAAAAATCAGCTGCAAAGGCAGCAGGATGATTAAAAATCCAAATAGGAAGAGAACCGATTTCTTGTAGTGTTTCATATTGTGTTTTAACATTTGTAAATTAAGACATACTTATAAGAGCTTTTGTAAGCCTGTGCATGAGAATAGACGGGAACTTTTCTACAAATGTTGTAAAGGTGGGGAACTCATTATTTTTGCAGTGATCATTCGTTTATAATTAATTCGCCAATTTAATTATTTTATTTGAAATCATACAAGAGAAAGCTAAAAAAAGACTTCGCCTCAGGAAAACCCGAGGCGAAATTGTATCAAAACAATATTAAATTGACCGTAATTTTTTGGTTCTGTTGAAAATCCAGAAAATAATGGGGAAAATAAGCAAGGTAAGGACGGTGGCCGTAATAAGCCCCCCAATGATTACAATTGCCAGGGGTTTTTGAGATTCTGAGCCGATTCCCGTAGACAAAGCAGCCGGCATTAATCCGATAGATGCCATAAGTGCTGTCATAATCACCGGTCTTGTTCTGGATTTAACACCGCTTAATATAGCCATATCTATATCCATTCCTTCTTTTACATTCTGATGAAACTCTGTAATAAGAATGACCCCATTCTGAATACAGATTCCCAAAAGGGCAATCATCCCTACTCCTGCAGAAATACCAAAGTTTATTCCGGTTACATGCAAGGCAATAATTCCTCCGATCAGTGCAAAAGGCACATTAGCCAATACAAGAAGTGAATCTTTCATATTTCCAAACAGGATAAATAACAGAAAGAAGATCATCAAAATACTTACGGGTACTACCTGAGCCAATCTGTGTGAGGCACGCTGCTGGTTTTCAAACTGGCCTGTCCATCCTATAGAATATCCATCCGGAAGCTCAATTTTTTCCACTTTTTTCTGAGCATCGGCAATGGTACTCCCCAGATCCCTGTCTCTGATTGAAAACTTCACACCTATATACCTTTTTATATTATCTCTGTAAATAAATGCAGCCCCATTATCTTTTACAATGGTACTGATTTCCTTCAATGGAATTTTTGCCCCATCTTGGGTAGGTACCATCAGGGAGGCAATATCATTTTCATCTTTTCTGTATTCCTGGGAATAACGAAGACGAATCGGAAATTTCCTTTCCCCATCAAACATTTCGGAAGCTGTTTTTCCTCCAAAGGCCATTTCCAGGACTGCCTGCGCATCTGCGGGCATTACTCCGTACGCCGCCATTTTATCCCGGTCTAAAACAACACTTACTTCCGGCTGACCTATATTTTTAATGATTCCCGGATCTTTTACCCCTTTTACATCTTTAATTTTTAATAAAACTTCTTCTCCCAGCTTATCCAGAGTCTCTAAGTTGTCCCCATAGATTTTAATCCCGTTTTCAGCTTTAAAACCGGCTACTGCTTCAGCCACATTATCTGAAATCGGCTGAGAATAGTTGAATGTAATTCCCTGATAGCTCCGAAGCTTTTTATCAATTTCATTAATTAATTCTTCATAAGTGATCTTACGTTTCCATTCTTCTCTGGGTTTAAGGTTTACAGCAAACTGTACAAATCCAAATCCATTGGGATCGGTACCATCATTACTTCTACCTGTCTGAGCCAGCACATCGGTCACTTCGGAAAAGCTCATAATATCTTTCTTTAAAAGGTCTGCTGTTTTAAGGGACTCTTTTAATGATGAGCTCATCGGCATTTCTGCTGTAATCCACAAAGAACCTTCATTCAATTGAGGTAAAAATTCCGTTCCGAGAAACTTACCTGAGAATAGGGTCAGCGCCAGGAAGGAGATGGCCACAATCATACTGGTCTTTTTATGCCTGAAGGTCATATTAAAGCCCTTTAAAACAATTCTGTCCCAGAAATTGACAAAAGGATTATTTTTTTCTTTTACATTTTTATTTAAAAGGATATGAGAAAGAACGGGAACAAGGGTGAGGGTAAATATCAATGCACCTATCAATGCAAATCCTAAAGTAAAAGCCAGAGGCGAAAACATCTTCCCTTCCACTTTCTGGAATGAGAAAATAGGAATCAGAGAAGTGATGATAATTAACTTTGAGAAAAAGATAGCTTTTCCCAACCCGGTTCCGGTTTGCTTGATCCAGCCTCCTTTTGCCAGTTTATTGAATTTTTCTGTTCCATATTTATGGGCTTTATGGTCGAGCATTACAAAGAGTCCTTCTACCATGACGACGGCTCCGTCAATGATAATTCCAAAGTCAACAGCTCCCAATGAAAGTAGATTGGCACTCATGCCTGCTAATTTTAAACATAAAAATGCAAACAGCAGAGATAAGGGAATAATAATGGAAACAATCAGCGTAGTTCTCCAGTCTGCCATAAAGATAAGAACGATCACCGTTACCAGAATAATTCCTTCAATAAGGTTATGCATCACAGTACGTGTCGTAAAATCCATCAGATTATCCCTGTCATAAAAGGTTACCATTTTTACATCTTTTGGAAGAATCTTCTCGTTGAGTTCTTTAATTTTAGCCTTTAC
>NZ_JAESIT010000033.1:0-31130 GCF_016756935.1 Chryseobacterium sp. KMC2 | reverse complement strand
GCCACTGATAAGGAGCCCATGCATTGGGTAAATCCCATTGCTGCCCTGATTTTTTTGTTGTGGTAACCAATCCTCCCTGGTACAGGAACTTTTCAGCAATAATTCCGGCTACTCCTTCAGCCTGTTCCCGATCTGCCAATCCCAGAAATAAAGGGTAAAGAGCAGCAATATGCTCAGACGGTGTTTTTGTGTTTTTTTTAGTATGATAATCCTTATACGTCTTCGCTTTTTCATCCCAGAAGTATTTATTGATCATCTGTCTTCGCTTTGCTGCTCTTTCAGTAAAATAATTTTCCTTTTCCTTTAGATTCTGAAGTGCTGAAGATGTTGCCAGTGTGGTCTCCAAATGCCATAACAAGCAATTCAGATCTACTTGCGCAAGGTTCAGCGTTTCTATGGTCTGTATATGTTCTCCGTCTGCAAACCATCTGCTGGAAAAATCCCAGCCGGATTCACAGGCGCTTCTTATATTTCTGTAAAATTCATCCTCAGGAGCATTTTCATGATCCTCAATATCTATCAGGTAACTTTCAGGACGTGGTATATTTTCTGCATCATAATAACGGTTTAAAATATCACCATCCTTGGTTTTCACCACTCTTTTGATGCATGAACCACTCTCAAGCTCTTCTTCACCATTCATCCAGAAAGCATATTCCTTTTCTAAAGTCGTATGATATTGTATATAAATTTCATTATTCCCGGTAGTTTCAAAAAGGAGATCCAGCATCAGCGAAAAATACGGAGGCTGTGAACGGCTTAAAAAATGAGTTCTGCTGGCATTCGGAACAAAACCGACATGCTGGATCAGATAAGCACAGTTTTCCACAATATTCTCCATCATTTCCAGTCTTCCGGAAACCTGTAATCCAAGCATAATAAAATAGCTGTCCCAATAGAAAAACTCATTAAAACGTCCTCCGGGAACAATATAAGGTTTCGGTAATTTCAAAAGGGTTCCTTTTTCTTCATAAGCCGTACGGGTCAGCTCGTCCCATAATTTTTCAATATGCTCCTCAATAGGAAGGTGATGCTCTCTCTGAACCAAGATTTTTGCCCCTAAAAAATCAAAATGGGTCATCACAAAATCTTTCAGCATAAAACCTTCTGTTTTTTTGGCCTCTTCATACTTTTTATTGATTTCAGTGATCGGAAATAATGGAACCGCATCGGTCATCATTTTTTGATCTTCAAAAATCTCAGATTTCTGTACATCATCAAAAAGAGTCTGAATTTCGTTGACATAAAGTTGATTACTCATTTTTATTTTTTAGGATTTATTTTTAATTTATTCATGAAAATGGCGGAAGTGATCAGGAGTGAAAGTGGAATTAATGAAAGATAAAATGCCTGCTGTCCACTAAATTCCTGAAATACAAAACCGGTAATAATTGAGCCTATAGTTCCCCCAATTGCTGAAAACACAACAATAAGTCCGGACATGGCACTGTGTAAGTATTTGGGTATTGAAGCCAAAATCACAGAATTAATACTGGGATAAATAGGAGCCAGCAATCCACCCATTAATGGGAACAGGTAGACAACAAGTGGTGCATTCAACCAATTGGTATCTGTACCAATATGAATATGATGAGTTAATGGCAATACCAAAAGTAAACTTACCGCAAAACCTATCACGCAAAATGAAACAACATAAATCCAGCTGAACTTTTTTGAGAAGAAACCTGATAAAAACCTTCCCAAAGCAAAAGCCCCGGCCAAAACAGCTCCCGCCTGAATGCTCATTGAAGTAGGTACCTTTAAGATTTCTTTATAAAAAGTAGGTGTCCATGTTTGAAAACTCTGCTCCACCAGAACAAAAAGGAAAGCACACAGTAAAAAGAACAGTACTTTTTTATAACTGAATAAACTTGCACTGTTTTTTAGATCACCTAGCAGATCTGTTTTCTCACTTTTCACCTCCTTCTCGTTCAGTTTTGAAAAGAATAAAAACAAAAAGGAAAGCGTAGAAAGTGCTCCCAATACCCAATACACATTGAGCCAGTGAGTAGATTGGGGATTATGATCATCGATATATAAACTGAACAGAAGATTCCCTGCCAATACTCCAATCATAAAAAAACCTTCCAGGAATCCCATAAAACTAGAATGCTCCTTATCCGTTTCTGTAACCAGCCCAATAGATGTAAAAACTGATATTTTGATGAGGGCAAAAGAAATCCCTACAATAGCAAACAATAATTTAAAAATCCAAAAACCGCTGGCAAATGGCATGACAAAACACATACAGCTCACCATAAATAAAGCAGCCAGCATTGAATTTTTGATCCCGATCTTCGGCAGAAATGAAGCCAGGATGAATGAACAAATGGCAATCGGAAGATCTTTAAACCCTTCCAAAATACTGGCAGACGATTTTGAAATCCCAAAATTCTGCTGAACCTGCAGAATAACTGTTCCCACAGAATTCAAAAGAATTGCGAAAACAAAATAATTTAAAAATAATACCGCCTTTATATTGAAATTTTTCATCCAGATCATTTCTTGTCGGCTAAGATAGAAGCATTTGTGTTAACAATAATTTAACACAGTAAACCAATATTTGAACAATATTAATATAATTAGTATTTTTAATGATTAAATATGATTAATTAAATGAAAGTTACTTTTGAAAGAGTTATTCCCAATGAGAAAAGCTCATTCCGGACCATTCACAATAACTCCCCTATTTCGGAATTCAAATGGGAATACCATTATCATCCCGAAATTGAACTGGTCTGTGTCATTTCCGGGAATGGAACCCGCCATGTAGGCTATCATAAAAGTAATTATACCCATGGAGATCTTGTCCTTATCGGATCCAATATTCCTCATTCCGGATTTGGCTTAAATTCCATTGATCCTCATGAAGAAATTGTACTTCAGTTCAAAGAGGAAATTCTTCAATTTCCCCAACAGGAAGTAGAAGCCAGATCTATTAAAAACTTACTGGAGCTTTCAAAATATGGCATTCACTTTCATCATAAAGTAAAAAAAGCAATGCTTCCAAAACTTAAACTCATGCTTGAATCTGAAGGTTACAAAAGATATTTAATCCTGCTTGATATTCTTTTTGAACTTTCTAAATGTAAAGACTATGAGCTTTTAAATAAGGAAATTATGCCCTACACCATCATTTCTAAGAATAAAACCCGACTGGAAAATATTTTCACCTATGTAGAGCATCATTATGATAAAGAAATTAATATTGAAGAAGTAGCCAAACTCGCGAACCTTACCTTACCGGCTTTCTGTAATTTCTTTAAAAAAGCAACTCAGATTACTTTTACAGAGTTTGTAAACCGGTACAGGATCAATAAAGCCTGTCTTTTGATGGCTCAGGACAAAACCATTTCGGAATGCAGCTATAGCTGTGGATTTAATAATGTGACGTATTTCAACAGGATGTTTAAAAAATATACAGGAAAAATACCTTCAGAGTTTATTAAAAACTATTCTCATAATAATGTGAATGTGGACCTGAAGGTTGAGAATCAGGTTAAAAGTAAAGTCAGTTTTTAAAAATATTGCTATTAAAGTAATTTTCAGTTTATGGAAAATCATAAGGATAAATATTGCGCTTAGTTTATCCACATACTTTGTCATTCCGTAGGAATCCAAATATAAAAACTCTCGCAAATTGAGCTGATTTAGCAGATGCTTGTGTTATAGAGTGATACAATTTACGTTACTATCATTGTGCACCTGCTACATCTGTGAGTAAAATAATAGCAGCACAATGCACCTGAGAAATCTGAGAGAAAATAAAAAAGCTGTCCTTAAAAAGAACAGCCTTTATATCATGATACATAAGAACCGGCATTTAAAAAACCAGTAACTTATTTATTTCCATTTAATATTACATCCCATGCTTGGTCTCTGAATTTCCTCCTGTGCTTCACCGGCCAAAAGATTTTCAAAAGCAATAATTAAATCTTCTCCGGTTACATCTTTATTGTTTCCCGGTCTTGAATCATCCATCTGACCTCTGTAGATAAGGTCCAATTTATCATCAAAGAAATAAAAATCCGGTGTACAAGCAGCTTCATAAGCTTTCGCTACTGCCTGGCTTTCATCAAACAAATAAGGAAAGTCAAAATTTCTTTCAATTTGAAATTCAATCATTTTTTCAGGAGAATCAGCCGGATATTTTTCGATATCATTCGCATTAATGGCAATGAATTCAATTCCTTTATCATTATAATCTTCATATAGCTCATTGATCTTATCGATCACATGAAGAACAAATGGACAGTGGTTACACATGAAGATCACCAGTGTACCTTTTTCGCCTTTCAGATCTTCTAAAGACTGTATTTCATTCGTTTTTGATGGGTTTGGAAGCTCAAAAAAAGGAGCTTTGGTTCCTAATGCCAACATATTTGAGGGAGTATTCATACCTTATTTCTTTGTTCACAAAGATAAAAATTTCTTTTATTAATAAACTGAGTTCCGAATAAGACATTTTTATTTTTATTTAATAGAGGACGGAAGTCATATGCCTCTTAAAAACTCATGATCATCAATTGTATTGATTTTCACTTCATCCATTTTTTTACAAGATTTTTAAATTACATTCAAAAAATGGTCTCTAGCTCCCGTTCTTACAGCTTTGAGCTGCTTCTATCAACATCCCTTAAATGTTAAAATCAAAATAAGATTTGGAAGTTATGTCTAAAAGTTTGTAGTTTTGCTAACACTGTTAGTAAATAAATATCATGGGCCTACATGAACGCCGCCAAAGAGAAAAAGAATCCATCCGTGCAAATATTTTGCAGGCTGCTTTCACATTGGCAAAAACTGAAGGCTGGGCTTCACTATCCATGCGTAAAATAGCAGACGCTATTGAATATAGTGCACCGGTAGTATATGATTATTTTGAAAATAAAGAGGCTATCTTATTTGAAATTTCTTTAGATGGCTTCCACAATTTACATATAGAATTATTAAAAGCTCAGAAGAAACACGATAGTCCGGAAGACCAACTTGTGGCTATTGTAGATGCTTACTGGAATTTTGCTTTTAAAAATAAAGAATATTACCAGCTTATGTTTGGTTTAGGAATGCAGTGCTGTGGAAAAGGCCAGATGAAAAAAGAATTTTCATCATTCCAGGAGATGATCTATGAATGTACCTATGAAATTATCAAGAAAAACGGATCCAATCCGGATAATGCATGTCATATGTCTCATGCTCTGTTTTCAGCAGTTCACGGAATGATTTCCATTATGATGATGCGTACAGCAGATATTCCATCTACTATGAATAAGTCATCTTTAGACGAAACAGTTTCGTCTTTTATTAAATCTTTATAGATTTTTTTTTGAATCAAAAATTAACACCGTTAGGAAATTTAACACTGAGTTAATTTAATTAATTCATTTAAACCTGATTAAAAACTAAAATTATTATGTAAAATTTGATACCATTCGATGAGTAAAAATAATGATTTTTTCTTTAAATATTAACACCGTTAGCAAAATTAACATAATTACACCTCACATCTTTATATATTTATATACATTAAAACATTCAATTATGGGAACACTCGACTTTATCGGACATTAAAAATTCTGTAATTTTTTTTGAACAAATCATTAACACTGTTAGGAAAAAAAACAGCATTTATTACAAGGAATATTACTTAAATCTAACACTTCATTAAAAAAATTAAACCCAAAATGAAAATACCTGGAAAAACAAAGTTTATTGTACTTATCTCAAGTATAATTCTTTTACAGAGTTGCACCAAGGCTGCCGAAGGATCTAATGCCGCACCGCCAGCACCTGAACTTCCGGTTTATACCGTTATCACCTCCCCTGCTACCACATATCAGGAACTACCTACCGCTTTAGAAGGAAAAAACAACGTAGAGATCAGATCTCAGGTAGATGGATATCTTGATAGAATTTATGTAGAAGAGGGATCTTATGTAAGAGCCGGACAGCCATTATTTAAAATAGACTCCAGAAGCTATGGTGAGCAGATGAATATGGCACAAGCCAACCTCCAAGTGGCTCATGCTAATATACAGAAAGCAAAAGTAGAAGTCGACAGACTTCAGCCATTGGTTGCTGCAAAAGTAGTTTCCGATGTACAGCTTAAAACAGCAAAAGCCAACTACGAAGCTGCGGTTGCCGCTGCATCACAGGCTAAAGCATCAGTAGGAAGCGCAAGAATCAATGTAGGATTTACAACCATTACCGCACCGGTAAGCGGTTATATCGGAAGGATTCCTTATAAAAAAGGAAGTCTGATCTCCAGAACAGATCCTAATCCATTGACTTTATTGTCAGATATCAGCGAAATATATGCTTACTTCTCTTTAAGCGAACTGGATTTTATTGCTTTTCAAAATAAATATCCCGGTGCCACTTTAGAAGAGAAACTGAAAAATATGCCTCTGGTAGAACTGGTAATTGCCGATAACAGTATCTATCCTCAAAAAGGAAAATTAAGTATTGTAGACGGACAGTTTGATAAAACAACCGGAGCGATCAGCGTACGTGCCGTTTTCCCTAATGCTAACGGAGCTTTAAGAACAGGAAACACCGGAAGAGTACGTATGCCGCAGTTTATCTCCAATGCCGTAGTCATTCCACAGGAATCTACTTTCGAAATTCAGGATAAAACCTATGTATATGTGATGGGAAAAGACCAGAAAGTGACCGGAAGACCTATCAAAATCTCCGGAAAAACAGAGGGGTATTATTTTATTTCTGAAGGGCTTTCTCCCGGAGAAAAAATTGTCTTCACCGGAATCGGCAGCCTGAAAGATGGAGCCTCCATCAAACCAAAAGCTATTTCTTCTGACAGTTTATTAAAAGCAAAACCTTTATAAATATCCTGAATACAGAAGACTTAAAAAAATAAACTTCTTATGTTAAAACAATTTATAGAAAGACCGGTACTTTCAACGGTCATCTCCATAATACTTCTATTATTGGGAGCCTTGTCTCTCTTTAATTTACCGATTGCCCTCTTTCCGGATATTGCACCTCCAAGTGTACAGGTAACGGCTTTTTATCCGGGAGCGAATGCTGAAGTAGTGGCCCGTTCTGTAGCAACCCCAATTGAGGAAGCGGTGAACGGAGTTGAGAACATGACCTATATGACCTCCAATTCCAGTAACGACGGAACCATGACACTGAGCGTTTTCTTCAAACAGGGAGCTGATGCTGATAATGCAGCAGTAAACGTACAGAACCGTGTATCAAAAGCAATGAGTCAGCTTCCTCAGGAAGTAGTACAGGCCGGAATTTCAACACAGAAAGTTCAAAACAGTATGATTATGTTTATGGGACTTACCAGTGATGATCCGAAACAATACGACGAGCTTTTCTTACAAAATTACCTAAAGATCAATGTAATTCCCCAAATACAACGTATTCCGGGAGTAGCACAGGCCCAGGTATTCGGAACAAGAGATTATTCCATGAGAATCTGGCTGAAACCAGATAGACTGGCAGCCAACAATCTGTCTCCACAGGAAGTTCTTGCGGCAATCAAAGATCACAACCTTGAAGCTGCTCCAGGTCGTCTTGGGCAGGGAAGTAAGGAAACGTATGAGTATATCCTTAAATATAAAGGAAAGCTGAACAAAAATGAAGATTACGAAGGTATTGCCATTAAAGCGAATAATGACGGATCATTCCTGAGATTAAAAGATGTTGCAAGAGTAGAATTTGGTTCTTATACCTATACCGCAACAAACAGAGTAGACGGAAAACCGGTTGCTGGGTTTGCTATTTTACAAACTGCAGGTTCTAATGCCAATGAGATCCTGACAGAAATTGAAAAACAGGTTGATGTATTGAGTACTACCCTGCCAAAAGGGGTAAAACCAATTATCATGTATAATTCCAAGGACTTTTTGGATGCTTCTATTCATCAGGTTGTTGAGACGTTAGTGATCGCTTTCATTCTGGTATTTATTGTGGTGTATATTTTCCTTCAGGATTTCAGATCTACACTTATACCAGCTATTGCAGTACCGGTTGCGATTATCGGAACCTTTTTCTTCCTGCAATTGTTCGGTTTCAGTATCAATATGCTTACATTATTTGCGTTGGTATTAGCCATCGGTATTGTAGTGGATGACGCCATTGTAGTAGTGGAAGCCGTCCATTCCAAAATGGAACAGACAGGAATGCCCGTGGAACAAGCTACCATGAATTCCATGAGTGAAATTTCCGGCGCTATTATTTCCATTACACTGGTAATGTGTGCCGTGTTTATTCCGGTAGGATTCATGCAGGGACCGGCAGGGGTGTTTTACAGACAGTTTGCCTTCACGCTGGCAATTGCCATCCTGATTTCTGCAGTAAATGCATTAACATTAAGCCCCGCTTTATGTGCCATGTTCTTAAATGATCCTCAGGGTGAACATGGTGAGCATGGTCATAAAAAAGGCTTTGGAGCAAGATTCTTCAATGCATTTAACGTGAGCTTTAACAATATGACCAGAAAATATATTTACAGCCTTAAATTTTTAATTAAAAATAAATGGGTAGCAGTAGGAGGCCTTGTCCTTATTACAGCGGTAAGTATTTTCCTGATTAAAAAAGCACCTTCAGGATTTATTCCGACAGAAGACCAGGGATTCGTATTATATGCAGTAAATACTCCTCCGGGAAGTTCACTGGAAAGAACGCACAACGCTACAAAACAGATCGATAAAATCATTAACGGTGAAAAGGCAACCAATCACCTTTGGGTAGCAGACGGAATGAACTTCATCAGTAATGCCAATGCCTCTCCATATTCTGCAGGTTTCATTAAACTTAAAGATTATGACAAACGTGGTGATATGAAAGATCCAGACCAGATTGCTGCAGCACTGACAGGAAAGGTTAGCCAGGTAAAAGATGCCAATGCATTCTTCTTCAACTTCCCTACTGTACAAGGTTTTGGTAACGTTTCCGGTTTTGAATTCATGCTTCAGGATAAGACAAACAGTTCTTTTGAACAGCTGGGAACCACCACACAGGCCTTCATCGGAGAATTGATGAAACGTCCGGAAATTGCATTTGCATTTACTACATATGCTGCCGGAAACCCACAGTATACTATTGATGTAGATGCAGATAAAGCCAATCAGCTTGGAGTGTCTATCACCGAATTGATGCAGACCATGCAGATTTATTACGGAAGTAGCTTTGTTTCAGACTTTAACAGGTTTGGTAAATACTACAGAGTAATGGCACAGGCAGATATTCCTTACCGTACGGACATTAATTCTTTAGAAGGAATTTATGTAAAGAATAAATCCGGAGAAATGGTTCCTGCTAAGACATTGGTTACTTTAAAAAGAACTTTTGGGCCTGAAACGGTAACAAGAAATAACCTTTTCAATGCAGTAACAATTAACGGAACACCAAAACCGGGATACAGTACCGGTGATGCCATTAAAGCGGTAGAAGAGGTTGCTCAGAAATCCCTTCCTAGAGGCTATGGCTATGAATGGACAGGAATTACCCGTGAAGAGATTAAAACAGGTGGACAAACAGTATTTATCTTCCTTTTAAGTATCCTCTTTGTATACTTCCTGTTGGCAGCACAATATGAAAGTTATATTCTTCCGTTTGCCATTATCCTTACCATTCCTACGGGAGTATTTGGAGTATTTGCCTTCACAGGATTAGCTGGAATTGATAATAATATTTATGTACAGGTAGGACTCATCATGCTTGTAGGGCTTTTGGCTAAAAATGCCATCCTGATCGTAGAATTTGCTGTTCAGAGAAGAAATGCAGGAAAATCACTGATTGAATCAGCTCTTCAGGCTTCAAGATTACGTTTAAGACCCATCTTGATGACCTCTTTTGCATTTATCGTGGGTATGCTTCCATTAGTGTGGACACAGGGTGCTTCTGCAAAAGGAAATCACTCTATTGGTTACAGTACTGTAGGAGGAATGCTTACAGGAGTTATTTTTGGAATTTTCATTATCCCGGTAATGTATGTGATTTTCCAATATCTGCATGAAAAAATGCCAAGCAGAAAAAAGAAAAGGCTTCAGAAAAAGCTACAGCAAGAGCAGGCTTTAACAGCTGCTCATTAAAAATTATTTACAAATCTTAAGGGGTATAGAAGTCACAAAAGGTTTTACACTTGGTGATTTTAAATTATAAACTTTACACATGTATGTTTTGAAGTCAAATATTTTCCACATGAAAAACAGTCATCTGAGTAAGCTGTGGAAAATAGACCTATACCTCTTACCATTTGGTATCCATTAAAAGCCTATTAAACAAAAACAATGAAAAGAGTAAAAAATATTATATTAACATTTGCGCTGGCTTTAGGCTCTGTTTCGTGTGTGTCAAAACTGGCATACACGGAGCCGGACCTTCCGCTTCCGGAAAAATTCCAGTATACAGCAACAGCTGATACGGCAAGTATTGCCAACCTGGAATGGAAAGAATTTTTCAGTGATCCTATCTTACAAGGCTTAATTGAAAAAGGAATTAAAAATAATTATGATCTTCAAATTGCATTAAAACAGGTTGCTGCTTCACAGGAAAAATTGAAACAGGCAAAATATATGCAATATCCTGATGTGGGTTTTGGAGTGACCGGCCAGATTTCCAAACCATCCAAAAACAGTATGAACGGGCAAAGCTTAAATTTATTTTTAGGACAGAGCCATGTTGAGGATTACAATGCAGCATTCAATCTTTCCTGGGAAGCTGATATTTGGGGGAAAATCAAAAACCAGCAGGAAGTTTCAAGAATGCAGTATCTGCAAACTTATGAAGGTTCAAAAGCTATCCAGACCCAGGTTGTAGCAGCTATTGCCCAGGGATATTATAATCTCTTGATGCTTGATAAACAACTGGCCATTGCAAAATCCAATCTGGAATTAAGCAGCAATACATTACTGATTACACAGAAAATGTGGGAAAGTGGTGATACAACTTCTTTAGGAGTACAACAGTCTGCTGCTCAGAAGCAGGCAACGGAACTTCTTATTTCTCAATTGGAACAGAATATTGCTATTCAGGAAAATGCATTAAGTATTCTGGTAGGAGAAATTCCTAATAAAGTAAACAGAACGATTGAAATGGTTGATACCTCTTTACCACAGGATATTACAACAGGACTTCCGGCCGCTATGGTAAGCCGCAGACCGGATGTTCGTCAGCAGGAACTTGTTCTACTGGAGTCCAATGCTTTTGTAGGAATTGCACAAGCCAATATGTATCCTGCATTAAAGATTACAGCAAACGGAGGGGTCAATTCATTCAAATTTGATAATTGGTTTCAGATTCCGGCATCATTATTCGGATCTGTTTTAGGAGGAATTACACAACCTATTTTCCAGAAAAGACAGCTGAAAACAGATCTGGAAGTAGCCAAAATTCAAAGAGAGAAAAATGTTCTGGCTTTCCGTCAATCGGTATTGAATGCTGTGGGTGAAGTTTCAGATGCTTTGGTTTCTAATGAAAATTTAAAAATTCAGGAACAAAAAGCAACGGAACAGTCTACGACATTAAAAGACGGAATTAAAAGTGCACAGCTTCTTTATAGAGGAGGTTCAGCCAATTATCTTGAAGTGATCACTGCTCAGGGTAACTCACTTCAGGCAGAGCTGAATCTGGCTTCCATTAAAAGACAGAGATTAAGCAGCATTGTAGATTTATACAGAGCGCTAGGTGGTGGTTGGAAGTAGTAAATTAAATTATATTGTTAAGTGCGGTTCTTATGGGGCCGCATTTTTTTTGCTTACGGGTAAAAATAAACATTGGCAAGAAGTGAAATTTAAAACTGATTACACTCAAATATTAATTTTGATTCCTACAGAATGACACACTGGATTCGTAATTTAAACATACCCTATGTTATTCCATAGAAATCAAAATTTTGAAAGCTTATAGTAAAATTATTTATTTCTGAAACTGTCATTAATCCATTGAAGGAGATTTTCAAAGTCCTGGTGAGAATAGCCTAATTGTACATAATGGATATCATCCGCTTTTCTATACCAGGTTAATTGACGTTTAGCATACCTGCGGCTGTTCTTTTTAATCTCAGAAACAGCAAAATCAAGATCCCATTCCCCATCAAAGTATTTAAATAATTCGGCATAGCCTACCGTATTTAAAGCCGTCAGACCTTTGAACTTTTCCAAACCTTTCACCTCATCCAGCAGACCTTTCTCCATCATTATATCTACCCTGCGGTTGATTCTGTCATATAATTCTTCTCTTGGAGCTTCTATTCCAATACGAATCACATTAAAATCTCTGGAGTCCTGGGAAACAGCTATATGTTCAGAATATTTTTTCCCGGTTTGCCAGATCACATCAATAGCACGAAGAAGCCTTCGGTGATTGTGAATATCTACCACCTCAAAATATTCCGGATCCAGCTCTTTTAAAATGGCCTGAAGTTTTTCTATGCCCTCCTGATCCATTATGGCCTGAAGTTTTTCCTGATTTTCACTATCAGCTTCCGGTAAATCGTTCAAGCCTTCAATCACGGCTTTTTCATACATCATACTACCGCCAACTAAAATTACGGTGTCATGATCTTTAAAAAGTTCAGTGAGTTTTTGCAAAGCGTCTTCTTCATATTGCCCGATAGAATAGTATTCTTCCACAGAAAGATTCCCTATAAAATGATGAGGAGCTTCAGCCAGTTCCTCTTCAGAAGGAGAAGCTGTCCCTATTTTCATTTCTTTAAAAAACTGTCTGGAATCACAGGAAATAATCTCTGTATTGAAATATTGAGCCAGGTCAATAGCCAATCTCGTTTTACCAATTCCGGTGGGTCCTACTACAGAAATCAAATTTTTCATCAGTTCACATTCATTATTTTATCGGTCAGATGTAATCTTTACAGATTTCACAGTGCTAATTTAAATGTTTATCTTTGTAGAACAATAAAAAACTATGATTTTATCAATGACTGGCTTCGGTAGAGCCGAAGGTGTTTTTGAAGGAAAAAAAATAACAATAGATATTAAATCATTGAACAGCAAGAGCTTTGATTTAAATATCAAGATTCCTTTACGTTATAAAGAAAAAGAATTTGAAATCAGAAAAATTCTTAACGATAGAATTATCCGTGGAAAGGTAGACTGCTACGTTAATCTGGAGAATCTGGAAGAGTCCAATGATGTAAAAATCAATAAAAATTTAATTGATTCATACATCAATGAGCTTAAGACCATTGCATCAGACGGACCTGACTATGAATACCTTAAAATGGCAGTACGACTTCCTGATGCCATCACCTCAAGACCTGATGAACTTACGGAAGGGGAATGGGAAGCTTTGGCGAAAATTGTCAGTGCAGCCATAGACCGTTTTGAAGAATTCAGAAAAACTGAAGGAAGTATTTTACATGAAGAATTAAACAGAAATATCCAGAATATTGATAAATATCTTGGGGAAGTGATTCCATTTGAAGAAGAAAGAATTGTTAGCGTGAAAGAACGTTATCAGAAATCTTTGAAAGAATTTGAAAATGTAGATGAAACACGTTTCTATCAGGAAATGGCATACTTCACAGAGAAACTTGATATTTCAGAAGAAAAAGTAAGACTTACCCAACACTTGAAATATTATAAAGAAGTAATGGACAACGAATCTTTCAATGGAAAAAAACTGGGCTTTATTTCTCAGGAAATCGGAAGAGAGATCAATACATTAGGTTCAAAAGCCAATCATGCCCAAATTCAGAAGCTTGTGGTTATGATGAAAGATGACTTGGAAAAAATTAAAGAACAGACGTTAAACGTATTATAGACGATAGACCTATAGACATGAGATAAGAGATTTTGGTCTCGTGTCTCTCATCTAAAAATCTCTAAAAATCTAAATGGATAAAGTAATTATATTTTCAGCACCATCAGGGAGCGGAAAAACTACATTGGTAAAGCATTCTTTGGAAACATTTCCGGAGCTGAAGTTTTCAATTTCCTGTACAACAAGACAACCGAGAGGAAGTGAAGTTCATGCAGTAGATTATCATTTTTTAACTCCTGATCAGTTCAGACAGAAAATAGCAGAAGAAGCTTTTGTAGAATATGAAGAAGTATATACTGATAAATATTACGGTACTTTAAAATCTGAAGTAGAAAAAATCTGGAATCAGGGAAAAGTTGTTATTTTTGATGTAGATGTAAAAGGAGGAATTTCTTTAAAAAAATATTTTGGCGAGAAAGCATTATCCATTTTTATAGAACCCCCTTCCATTGAAGAATTGGAACGAAGATTGATTTCAAGAAATACAGATGATGCTGAAACTATCAAAACCCGTGTAGAAAAGGCAGAAGAAGAAATGTCTTATGCAAAGGATTTTGACAAAATCGTCATCAACAGTGATCTTGACCAAGCTAAAATAGAAATAGAAAGTTTAATAAAAAGTTTTATAGAAAGTAACTAGAAGTTAGACATTAGAAGTTAGTTTAAACATGTGAATATCTTTTAACAGACTAAAAATCTAACCTCTAATTTCTAGCCTCTACCTTCTATAAAGAAAAAAATTGAGGTTGATATGAGTACCGAAACATTAGAAAAAGCTAAATCTGCAATTCCTGTAAGAGGATTTCTGGATATAAAAGATATAGCAATTCCTCAGGGTGAAGAATTGGTAAAAGCCATTCTTAAACTCAAAGAAGAAAAGAATGCTGTTATTCTTGCCCATTACTACCAACCGGGAGAAATTCAGGACATTGCTGATTTCCTTGGAGATTCTTTACAGCTGGCAAGACAGGCAAAAGATACGAATGCTGATATGATTGTATTCTGTGGAGTACACTTCATGGCAGAAGCAGCTAAAATCCTGAACCCAACTAAAAAAGTAGTTCTTCCTGACACTATGGCGGGATGCTCTTTAGCAGACGGATGTTCCGGAGAAGGATTGAGAAAAATGCGTGAGCAGCATCCCAATGCTTTAATTGCAACTTACATCAACTGTAATGCAGAGACAAAAGCTGAAAGTGATATCATTGTAACGAGTTCAAATGCAGAAACCGTTATTGAAGCATTACCTAAAGACAGACCTATTATTTTTGCTCCGGATAAAAACTTAGGAAGATATTTATCTAAGAAAACCGGCAGAGATATGATCCTTTGGGATGGAAGCTGTGTAGTACACGAAGCATTCTCAATGGAGAGAATTGCCCAGCAATTAGCAGATAATCCTGATGCCAAATTAATCGCACACCCGGAAAGTGAAGAAGCCGTATTAAAACTGGCTCACTTTATTGGTTCTACTTCTGCCTTATTGAATTATGTAGAAAAAGATGACTGTCAGAAGTTCATTATTGCTACAGAAGAAGGAATTCTGCATGAAATGAGAAAACGTGCACCTCACAAAGAATTAATTCCGGCACTAGTTTTCGATGAAAGCTGTAACTGTTCAGAATGTTTCTATATGAAGCGCAATACAATGGAAAAACTGTATTTGTGTATGAAATATGAACTTCCGGAAATTCTTATCGACGAAGAATTAAGGTTAAGAGCACTGAAGCCTATTGAGGCGATGCTTGATCTTTCAAAAAGCATAAAATAAACAAAAAGCACTGTTTTCACAGTGCTTTTTTTATATTCGTTAGTGTCCATCTGGAGATCATAATTAAAATCAGTTCTCAGTTACCAATCTCCAAAACAATAAATGCTTACTCTTACACAATTCCTCTCTTTGCAATATTCTGGTAAGGCAAAATAATTATCGCAAGTTTGATTGTATTCAGGTCCCGGACCATACTTATTTTGAGTGGGACACCCAGCACAAATAGATGAATCGGCACCTTTAATATTCTTCAGTGTATTCCTTGATAACTTTTTCATATGATATTCGTTTAATAGATTAAGCTTTCCATATTTTTTTTACAACATAGGAGCATAACATTTTCCTCCGGGTTTTAGCCAGCATCCCCATCTACCTCCTCCCATGAAACATACAAACTGCTCACCACCACATGCTTCAATCTGAATTTGTGTTGCACCACCATTAATCATTTTTTTCTCGTCTCTGGATAATTTTTTAATTGTTTTCATATTGTTTTAATTTAATGATTGTAAAAAAGATATATAAAAATAAAGTACTATTCTTATGTTGCCTTAACGGGGATCAAAGCATTCATAGCTTACCAGAACTCTCTTTTTGCAGCATTCAGGTAAACCGTGATAATCACCACAGGATTTTGGCTGGTCAGGTCCGTACGGTCCATCTGGGCAGAATTCATTACAAGTACCTATACCTCCACCATTCACTGACTTTAGGTTTTGTCTGTTGATTTTTTTTAAGTTTCTCATGTTTATTTTATTATGGTTAATACGCTAAAAGTAAGATTTTTAATCAGTTAAATCTAATTTTTTAACAAATATTTCTCTATAAAAGGAATTAAGAAGATATTATTTAAAATAATTTGCCATTTCAAAATAATTTGTACATTTGTCTGGTAAATGAACTTATTAAGAAACATATCTGATATTTCTGCTCTGAAATTACCTATTTCAGGCATATCTTCTGTTTCTACATTTACAACTACAACAACTACCCCATAACGGGGTAAATTTTCACATATTATTTCCGGTACCTGTACTCTTTTTTTAAAGAGTAAACATTTCGTTTTATCCAACCTTAAATAATTAATTGATGAAAATTTTAAAATTTGGCGGAACATCCGTCGCCAACTCCCAAAATATCTTGCTGGTAGAAAATATTGTAAAAAAAGAATCTTTACAAAACAGAACTGTTGTGGTAGTCTCTGCTCTTCACGGCGTAACGGATCATCTGATTAAAGCAGCCGAATATGCCTCTCAAAAAAATGAAAATTACCTACAGCTTATCAAAAACATTGAAGAGAAACATTTAATCCTGGTCAAAGAGCTTATCCCGGTTTTAGAACAAAGTTCGTGGTTAAGTTTTGTTAAAAAACATTTTAATGATCTGGAAGATCTCTATAACAGTATTTTTGTATTAGGCGAATTCACCCTCAGAATCAAAGATAAAATAGCTTCATATGGAGAGTTTTTATCTTCAAATATTATTGCTGCAAGATTTCAGACTCAAGGATTAGACTGTATGTGGATGAATTCTGCAGAACTGATCAGAACAGACAGCAGTTTTACAAATGCAAAAGTATATTTCGACAGTACAGAAAACAATCTAAAAAAATACTTCAACGAAAATCAAAATCAAATCATTATCTGCCCTGGCTTTATTGCCCGTGATGAAAAAAATAATATGACAACATTGGGACGCGGTGGTTCCGATTACACGGCATCTATTATAACTGCAGCCCTTCAGGCAGAAGAACTTCAGATATGGACAGATGTAAGTGGAATGATGACTGCTGACCCCCGTTTGGCATCCCATGCAAAGCCTATTGCTGAAATCTCCTATCATGAGGCCATGGAACTCTCCCATTTCGGGGCTAAAGTGTTATACCCACCTTCCATACAGCCTGTCATGGCAAAAAATATTGATCTTAAAATCAAAAATACTTTTGACCCTGATGCCCGGGGAACATTGGTTTCCCATCATCTGGCAACTTCGGAGAATGATGAAAAGCCCATTGCGGTAGGAATATCGAACATGAGTGCTATTGCCTTACTTACTTTAGAAGGAAGCGGAATGGTAGGTATTCCGGGAATTTCCGCAAAGCTATTCCAATGTTTGAGCCATGAAAAGATTAATATCATTCTTATTACCCAGGGTTCTTCGGAACATTCTATCACTATAGCCATTAATGAAAAGGATATTTTTTATGCAGAAAATGCCATTAATTCTTCTTTTGCAGATGATATTAATCTAAAAAGGGTTACTCCGGTAAAGATAGAGTCCGGGCTTTCTATTATTGCCCTGGTAGGAGAAAATATGAAAAGTAGAAGTGGTGTAAGTGCTAAAATGTTCGGATGCCTCGGAAATAATGGCATCAATATCAGAGCTATTGCACAGGGATCTTCAGAAAGAAACATCAGTATTGTCATCTCAGAAACTGATGCAAAGAAAACAGTCAATATCCTTCATGAAGAATTCTTTGAATCCGAAATAAAACAAATCCACCTGTATATCTGTGGAACAGGTAATGTAGGTTCCAAACTGATACAGCAGATTTATAATCAAAATCAATATCTGAGAGAACATTTCCTGATCAATTTAAGAATTGCCGGACTGTCCAATAGCCGTCATATGATATTTTCAGATCAGGGAATCAGCCAGGAGGAATATTCGGAATGGAAAGAGCAGGGTGAAGAAGCTTCGGCTCAAAAGTTCGCAGAGGAAATTATATCCCGTAATCTTCGGAATTCTGTTTTCGTAGATGTTACAGCGAGCTCTAAAATCCCGGAAGTCTATGAAAGCCTGCTAAAAAGGAGCATTACTATTGTTGCCTGCAATAAAATAGCAGCTTCATCAGATTTTGAGACTTATAAAACATTAAAGAATACAGCAAGAAACCACCGCTGTAATTTCTACTTTGAAACGAATGTGGGAGCCGGGCTTCCGGTTATCGGAACCATCAGTGACCTGATCAAGAGTGGAGATAAAATCACCTCAATTCAAGCTGTACTCAGCGGAACATTAAATTTTGTATTTAATAATTACGATGGAAGCAGAACTTTCTCTGAAGTGGTTGCACAGGCTCAGAAAGAAGGATACACAGAACCTGATCCCCGATTGGATCTTTCAGGAACTGATGTAGCCCGCAAGATTTTAATCCTAGCCCGGGAAGCCGGATATCCGCTTCAATTTGAAGAAATTGAAAACACCGGTTTTCTTCCTGAAGAATGCATGCAGGGAAGTGTAGAAGATTTTTATAAAAAACTTACTGAATATGAAGACCATTTTAAAAACTTGTTTAATGAGTCCCGCAAAGCCGGCAAAATTTTAAAATATACTGCCGAGTTTAAAAATGGAAAAGCAAATGTAGGTTTACAGCATGTTGCTCCGGAAAGCGATTTATTCCATCTTTATGGAAAAGATAATATAGTCATTTTTAAAACGTTACGATATTCCGAACAGCCATTGGTCGTAAAAGGAGCCGGGGCTGGGGCTGAAGTAACAGCAAGCGGTGTTTTTGCAGATATTATGCGCTCAATTTAAAAAACAGAAATTATGAAAAGAATACGATTAAGAATACCCGCTACAGTAGCCAATCTGGTTTGTGGATTTGATATTTTAGGAATGGCCGTTCATGCCCCCTATGACGAAATGGAACTGAGAATATGGGATTCTCCCGAAATTATGATACACCATGAAGACCTTTTCGGACTTCCTGAAGAACCTTCAAAAAATGTAGCAGGTATTGTATTGCTTAAAATTCAGGAGCATTTTAACCTTTCTCATGGCTTTGAAGTCATTATCCGCAAGCATATAAAACCGGGAAGCGGCCTCGGCTCCAGTGCGGCAAGTGCCGCTGGAGCCGCCTTTGGAGCCAATGCATTACTGGGAAATATATTATCTGCGGATGAGATGATTCATTTTGCCATGTTTGGAGAAGAACTTGCTTCGGGAGTACGTCACGCAGACAATATTGCCCCTTGCATTTACGGTGGGATCACATTGGTAAAATCCACCCATCCTCTCGACATCATCCCGTTGAATACTCCTGAGCTTTTTGTAGCCGCTGTACATCCTCAGGTTGAAGTAAAAACATCGGACTCGCGACAAATCTTAAAGAAAAATATCTCTTTAAAAAGTGCTGTTGAGCAATGGGGAAACATCGCTGGGTTAATAGCCGGGATTCAGAAGAATGATTTTTCTCTTATTGGCAGAAGTCTTAATGATGTTATTATAGAACCTGTCAGGAGTATTTTAATTCCAAAATTTGATGAAATTAAAATGAAAAGTATAGAAATAGGTGCCTTGGGAGGTGGAATTTCAGGATCCGGACCTTCCATTTTTATGCTGGTAGAGGAAAAAGAAACTGCAGAGGAAATTGCCGGGATGATGAAGTCTGTCTATGATGACACGAAGATTGAAAGCTTGGTGTATGTATCCAAAATAAACCCATCGGGTATTGAAATAATTGAAGAAGCATAATTAATAGAGAAGATCATACAGATGAATTATTATAATTTAAAAGAGAGTCTGGAAAAAGTTGATTTCAGAACAGCGACTATAAAAGGTCAGGGAAAAGAAAAAGGATTATTTTTCCCGGAAAGTATTCCTCAGTTTGAGGAGAATTTTATTCAGAACCTTCATCAATATACCCCTGAAGAAATTGCCTACAGATGTATGAGAGATTTCGTGGGCGATGAAATTCCATCAGAAATATTGTGGGAAATTGTTTCGGAAACGGTAAGTTTTGATATCCCTTTGAAAAAAATAAATGATAAAATATCCATTTTAGAACTATTTCATGGGCCTACTTTAGCATTCAAAGATATTGGAGCCCGGTTTATGAGCCGTTGTCTTTCCTATTTCTTAAAAGATCAGGAAAAAAAAGTAACCGTACTTGTTGCTACTTCAGGAGATACCGGAGGTGCTGTTGCCCATGGTTTCTATAAACTTCCGGAAATTAATGTCGTTATCCTTTATCCCAAAAACAGAGTGAGTCCGGTTCAGGAAAAGCAACTCACAGCCCTTGGGGAGAATATTTCTGCATTGGAAATCAACGGAAGCTTTGATGATTGTCAGAGCTTGGTGAAACAGGCATTTTCAGATCAGGAAATTAATGATCATTTATTTTTGACATCCGCCAATTCTATCAATGTAGCAAGGTGGCTTCCTCAACAGATTTATTACCTGCTAGCCTTAAAACAATGGAACCAATATGAAACTGAAAAACCTGTAATCTGTGTTCCCAGTGGAAATTTCGGAAATATTTGTGCCGGACTTCTGGCTTATTTCCGGGGGCTTCCGGCTGAGCATTTCATTGCGGCATGTAATGAGAATGATACTGTTCCGGATTATCTGAAAACCCAAAATTTTATCCCCAAAAAAGCGGTGCCTACTCTATCCAATGCGATGGATGTGGGAGATCCCAGTAATTTTGTGAGGATTTTAGAGCTTTTCGATCATCAATTTGACAAATTAAAAAATAAGATCTCCGGATATTCCGTGGATGATCAGCAGACCTTAGAGACTATTGCGGAGGTTTATAAAAAACACAATTATCTTCTTGAACCTCACAGCGCTGTTGCGTTCGTTTCCCTGCAAAAGTTTCTGGAAGAAAATCCTGATAAGAAAGGATTTATTCTGGGAACTGCCCATCCTGTAAAATTTCCTGAAGCTGTAGAAAAAGCTACTGCTATAAAAGTAGAAATTCCTGAAGCACTGGCTGACCTTATGACAAAGGAGAAAAAAACTGTAGAAATAAGTTCAGATTTTGAAGAATTAAAGCGATTTTTGCTTAGTAAAATTTGAAACAATGAGTAAAATATATCTTGAAGATGTAAAAATATATGCCTACCACGGTGTACTCCCGGAAGAGAATATTATCGGAACTTATTATATTCTCAACCTGGAGCTTCGCACTGATCTTTGGAAAGCTGCGCAATCCGATGATCTGAATGACACCATAAGTTATGCAGATATCAATGATATTATTCATGCCGAGATGAAAATCAAATCAAAACTGTTGGAACATGTTGCAGGAAGAATAATTTCTAGTATCCACAACAATTTCCCACAGGTTACCTACATCAAGCTTAAAGTGACCAAAACAGCTCCTCCAATGCAGGGAGAGATGAAAGGCGCCAGTGTTGAGCTTAAAAAAAGCTTCAAATCTGGAAATTAAAATCCTTATTTTCGTTTCATAAAAAAGATAAACCGTTGAGATTCATTAAAATATTATTTTTAGTAGTATGTATCAATGCTTTTGGCCAGGCCAGCGTTGATAACCAATTAGCCAGTTACAATTTTCCAAAGATCAAATCCAGTATTACCATGCCGGTAACGATTCCTCTTTCGGAACTTAGTAATATGATCAATGCTTCGGTAAAGGATCTTGTGTATCAGGATGACTCTTATACCGACAATAATAATGACCAGTTTAAAGTAAAGGTGTGGAAGACCAGGCCGATTCGTCTGGTAGGAGGAACCAGTCAAAACTTATTAATCGAAGTTCCATTAAAAGTCTGGGCAGAAAAAGGCATTGGAACATTGGGAGTTTATACGTATCAAAATACAACCTTTGAAACGGTGATGTCTTTTAATACAACGGTAAGCTTAAAAAATAACTGGACCATTACCACCAATACTCAGCCCAATGGCTTCAGATGGGTTACAAAGCCGGTCCTGGATTATGGAAGGATACAAATTCCTATCACACCTATTGTTGAAAAAAGCCTCAGAGAGCAGCAGGAAAAATTCTGTAAAACCATTGATCAGCAAATGGCTGCACAACTGAACTTTCAACAGTATGCGTTAATGGCCTGGAATACTTTTCTACAGCCTTTCAATATTTCTGAAGAATATAATACATGGCTGAAGATAAGCCCGGTTGGAGTTAATATCACGCCTTTAAAATTCTATGGAAATCAAATCAATGCCACTCTTGGAATTGATATTTATTCTGAAACGTTTACAGGAAATAAGCCAATGGCCTCTCAGCCTGTAACCGCAGTAACGAATTTCAACTTCTCTCCTACTGTTGCAGATAAATTTCTTTTACAGACTACTGCTAATATCCCTTTTACAGAAGCCAGCAGTATGGCCAGAAAAACTTTCTTAAATAAAGAGTTTGACATCAGGGATTCCAAAGTAAAAGTAACTGACATCAGAGTTTACGGTGTTGACAACAGGATTATCCTCGAAGCTCAAACCGACGGTTACATCAAAGGAACGGCTATCATTTCAGGAATTCCTGTGTATGATGAGATCAAAAGAAAAATTGTTTTATCTGATTCTAAATTTAAACTGAAAACAACCAATATCCTTCAAAAAACC
Source organism: Chryseobacterium sp. KMC2 (assembly GCF_016756935.1). NCBI lineage: Bacteria > Pseudomonadati > Bacteroidota > Flavobacteriia > Flavobacteriales > Weeksellaceae > Chryseobacterium > Chryseobacterium sp. KMC2. Next base: position 8,275 of record NZ_JAESIT010000033.1, on the reverse strand, counting down.
GCTTCGGTATTATTTCAGGGGAAAATTGTCAAAATGATTGAGGAAGAATATGGGATTCCAACTCAGGAATTGGAAGAGGCATCCAGAAAAAGTATTGAAGATGCTTTTAACAAAGAGTATTATAAAGGTTTAAAAATGAACGGAAAAGTTTTTAATCTTAAACCCAGTAAAATCCTTCTGAACAGTACCGGAATTACCGCTGTCATTGATACAAACGCAGCATTAAAACTCCTTGTCAACGGATTTTAAAACTTCAAATAAAACTAATAACCAACCATGAGAAAATATTTAGTAATTGTAGATAGAAACAGATCCCAAAAGTGGACAAGATTTGCTAATTTTATTATTGACAGGCTTGTAATCACTATAGCATTTCTTGCTCTGGGATTTATTTCATCCTTACTATATCAACTTGCAAACATTGACTTTTTCGTCAATATTATTTATAAGATGTCACAAGTGAATAGATTTGTCGATATTCTGATCACCTCTGTCATCTATTTTATGTACTCCTTCCTTATCGAATACTTTACCAAAGGAAGATCCATCGGTAAGTATATTACAGGGAGCAAAGTTATTTGTATTGATGGTACCGAACCTACTTTCAATGATTATCTTATTCGGAATATTTCCAGAATTGTTCCTTTTGATGCCCTTTCCTTTTTAGGTGAAAATGGCTGGCATGATAAATGGAGCGAAACAAGAGTTATTAACATCAAAAATTATCAGGCTGAAATTCAAGCAAAAAGCGAAATTGACCATCTTGGAAAGAAAGAAATTGCCTGAAAACTTTTGTTCATAAAGAAATTTTACTATATTTGCACACCTCAAAAATGGTAAAAATGGTACTTTGGCCGAGCGGCTAGGCAGTGGTCTGCAACACCATCTACAGCGGTTCGAATCCGCTAGGTACCTCTTCAAAAACCCTAATAAGTTTACTAAAAACAAGTTAGGGTTTTTTCGTTTTAGGTTTTCCCGCTACATTCCCGCTAATATTAAAAACGTCTAAAATCTGACGCCTTTTTCTTTTAGTTCTTTATTTTGGAGTCAACAGGACGTCAATCTCCTACTTCTTCCTCTTCTTTGACAACAGCTCTAGTTCTGTCATGAGACACACTTATGATAATTCCTTTGATTTCCATTTCACAAAATTGATACATTTCCACACACCAACATAAATAAAACCGATACAATTTGTAACGGTTTTATTTTTTCTGATTTTATAATTCTTTGAAATAGGTCCTTTCTCCCGGTTGAGAAATACACAAAAAAACTCCCGAAGGAGGCTAAATAAATTAAGTAGTCGATTATTCGAGCAATCGGATATCTAACATATGAAAAAACCTTATTAAAATATGTAGTCATAATACTACGGGAAACCGTAATGTATAAAAACAAATTTGTATATTTTTGCAATCAAAACTAAACTATGATACAAACATTAGAATTGTGGTGCAGTGGATTTACAATACCTAATGTATTATTTGCATTATGTTTGAATCTATTATCATCAATTGTATTTATATTCCTATTACTTTATATCATGAAGCCTAATATTAAAATAGTGCCATTAATATCAAGACAGGATAATCCATTTGATGGGCAATCTACAATAGTTCATGCATTTAAAATTATTAATAAATCATTCTTCGGAGCGTACGATGTAGAAGTTATAGCCAATTACTATACAATTAAACAAGCAAATGATGGAATTGTTCATAGATTATATGAAAAACTTCCACTTAAAACCAACAAAGTAAGTTACATAAAGAGATTTATTCCTTTCAAAAAAAAATATGGAGATAATTGTGCTCAATTTTTTACAGATGAAGATTTGTCACATGTTGTGAAAAATAATAAATATGTTAGGTTTCAGGTTACTGCACGACATAGCGTCACTGGCCTATCAAACATACAAACTTTTGAATTTGTGAATCATACATATATTAAAAACGGCTTTTTTGTTGCGGGAAATAGTGAAAAAATACAAGAAAATTGATGACACATTGTCAAACAGCACAATATTTGTATATTTGAATATGTTATCTTAACCATTAAAATCAAACATTATGAAAAATGACATCATCGTATTGTAATACAATACAAAAAACCATGAATTAATAAGATAATTTTAGGCTACAATATTTGTAGCCTATTTTAATAAAATGTCCCCACCAAACGGTGGTTTTTTTTTTGTTTTATAATTCTACGGGATGCCGTAATTTTTGAATTTTAATTGTTAGTAAATTGTGGTTTAAAATTAAATTATGAAAAAAATAATATTTATTACTTGTCTTTCTTTAGTCGTATTCTCATGTATGTCTCAAGAAGAAAAATTTAAAAAGGATATTGAGAATAGCATAATTAGTTATAATAATAATTTAGTAGATGAGCTTGATGCAGAAGTAAAGAATTTTAAAATTAAATATATTGATTCATTAAATTCATCAAAAGAAAAAGAAATACTATTAAATTATTTAATAGATGAACATTCTATAATAGGTGCTCAGAAAAATGAAGCATATCAAGATTTACATATAAAAGATAATAGTCTTAGATTATCACAACAGCTTAGTCAAAAATATCCGAGTTATCAAAATATTGTTGAACGTGATAGGTTAAATTACAGTAAATCTTCACAAGATTTCAATTCATTGCAATATGATGAAAAAATCCTATTTAATTCCATACAGAAAATTAAAAGTGAAATTACAAAAGAAGCCAAAAACAAATCAATTCTAGCATATAGAGTTATGTCTGATTATGACGTAAAGTCTAAAAACGAATCAACTCATCATGTAAAAAAAATTTTCATACTAAGTTTAAACAAGGATGTGTTTGATGAAGAAAATTATGTATCTAATTTAAGAAGTAAGTACCTTAAATAATGAGTTATTATTTCGCAAAAAACAAATCTGATTCAGTCTTTCTTCTCCGTATCATTTAAAAATCGTTTTGTAGTAATTAAGCTTGTTAGCTCGATCTGTAAACCCATTTGTATCTCCATAAGCCTCTGTTAATTTACCTTTGTTAATCAAATCTGATATAGAATCTATTCTGTCTACATCAGCGTACTTATTAAGTTTACTTCTATTCCAAAACCACAATGCGGAAACCATTGCATCCGCTTCTCGTTCTAGCCATGCTGGATTATTTAGATAATCAATACCGGTTTCTTTTGATAAAATAGTATAATTATATCTTCCAGTGATCTGCATATATCCACGCCCTTTATATTTCAATCCATCACCTTTCTGTCTATTACCTAAGGTTTTACATCCTTCGTACTTTTGGAAGTAAGCGTCATTTCCAATTTCACGTAACCGGCTGAATCCTGCATTCTCATGGTGTAACTGTGCAAAGAAATGTGCTAATCTCAAAGGAGTGTTAATTCCGTTTTTATTGAGAAGATACTTATATTTAAATGATAATTCTAATGCTGTCATTTTCTGTTTTATTTATTGTTTAACCAAATAAGTCCAGCAGCTCCTAATACTGCGACCGATACTCCACCAATCTTTATACTTGTCCAAAACTTCTTTCTTTGATTTTCTTAGACTCTATTTTTATTACCTCAATCTCTATTTTGAAATATGGAATATCACTCTTTAACTGATTTTATCATTCGGTACCGGCAATTTTATCTTGCTTGTAAACCCCCTGAAGTGTACCTACCGATTCATCTTTTATTTATTAGTAGGACTGCTATTATATAGAAAGCGCTTATTTTCTGTTTGTTTTTGATAAACAAAGAAAATGTAAGCTCCTTAACCACTCAATACTAAAAATACTAAAGCAAGATACTTGCTGATGTTGTATGCCTTAGACTTTCCATCCATCATAAAAAATCCCCGGAAGATCCAGGGAAATAAAAGGTGTCAAAACCAATATAATGTATATGGTCAATATGGTGTTATCTTTTTAAGTTCAAGCCATATGCCAAATACATCACTTATCTAGGAAATGTTAGTTTTTGTGGTACTTATTTTTTTATAGATGAAAATACACTGCAGATATCAACCCGAAAATAAAACATGAATTTTCTAAAATATATTCTGCAAGTTTTCAAAAAAGCTATAGAAAAACAGAAATAACAGAATTATTAAAATGATACGTATTTAATAATTCCATCATACAAATCCATAAAAAAATAACGAAGCAAAAATCCATTTCACAGAGGTATTATCATTTAACAATAAAAAACACATCAGTCTATTTCCATCCTTTTCGGAGGAAATCGGCACCTGTTTTCGTACTTCTAATGTAAAATTTACAGTCATATTGGAGCTTAATTTTTGTAAATCAGGCGCTAAATTTTAAAAAAAACATATAAATCCGCCTTGATATTTTTTTCAAAAATAGAAATTAAAAAACATGATAAAAATCATATAAAACATTCATTTACAAAGAATTAAAATCATCGAATTTATCAAAAAGCAGGGATAAATTCATGAATCTATAAAGCATTCGCTTGTATAATCATTCAAGCTTACAGCATATTTGTCTAAAGCAAGAATACAGTGAGATTTTTTTATTAACCTCATATCAGCTGCAGAAATAACTAATATCAATGAAAAAAATAATCTCCACTATTAGTATTATATTTTCGGTTTTTATGTTTTCTCAACAGAAGAAAAATGACTCTGTGAACAAAATAGTCGAAAAGCAAATACAGGAAGTTGAGATCAACATGAAAAAGAAACTGATAGAAAGAAAAGTTGACAGACTCGTTTTTAATGTTGAAAATTCAATCACAGCTTCCGGCTCTGATGCCGTAGAAGTTTTAAAGAAAACACCCGGTGTAGCGATTCAGGGAAATACCATTGGGATTATTGGCAAAAGCTCTGTTTCGGTGATGATCGATGAAAAAATGGTTCAGTTATCAGGAGAAGCCCTGATGAACTATTTAAGAGCTACCTCATCTGAAAATATAAAAAGTATAGAGGTAATTACAACACCTCCGTCAAAATATGATGCTGAAGGAAACAGTGGTATTATCAATATTCAGTTGAAAAAAGCAAAACAGAATTCCTGGAGTAACAGTACAAGGACTACCTATACACAAACCAGTTACCCTGCCTTATCTCTGGGAAATACGTTTAACTACAATAAAGACCGGTATTCATTTTCAATCATGCTGGATGCTAAGAAAGGGAATGAAAATGTAACCGAAAGATCAAATATTGAGTATCCATCTTATTTGTGGATGAGCAAAGTAAAAAGAAAGGACAGTAAAGATGTTCAGAGTATAAAAGTGTCAGCGGATTATCAGATTTCAAAAAAATCAAGTATTGGGGCTATTTTTCAATTTTATAATTCCACACCGGACATTCAGGAAACTAATGTTGTAAACCTGCTTAGCAGACAAGGTCAGGGAAATAAAATTTTATCCACGAATGCTGAAACAGACGCGAAAAATTGGAATAATTCATTAAATCTTCATTTCACCCATGATCTTGATTCTTTGGGAAAAAAATTCTCAGTTGATTTGGATTATTTCAAATTTAAGGAAGATAAAAACAGGCTTTTTGATACCCAGGAAAATAATGTGTTACAATTATCAGCACAGAATTTAGGGCAGCAGGACATCAATAACTTATCAGCTAAGATTGATTTTATACACCCGGCAAAATTTGCAAACTATACTTATGGAGCGAAGATCACCTCAACAAAAAATGACAGTTCCATCAAATTTATAGATCAGACGACTGGAACTCCTGTAGTAGATCCGTTACAGACTGATGCCTATCAATATAGAGAAAATATACAGGCTGCCTATTTTGATCTTGCCAAAAGCTTTGGAGAAAAATGGCAGGTAAAATTAGGAGCAAGAGCGGAATATACCCAGACCACATCCAAATCTGTCACCAACAGTACGGAATATAAAAATGATTATTTTAAAATTTTCCCAACGTTTTATGTGCTTCGGGTTCTTAATGGGAGCAACACCATCAACCTGAGCTATAGTAAAAGAATAAACAGACCCTCGTTTTGGGAATTAAATCCTTTTAAATGGTATTTCAATGCGAATTCCTATGCAGAGGGTAATCCTTTTTTACAACCAGCGATCAGTCATAATTTTGAACTGACCCATACATATAAAGAAAAATTGTTTACCTCATTTTTCACTCAGCTAAAAAGCAATGGGTTTAGCCAGGTTCCTTACGTGAAAGATGATTTAACTCAGGTTTTTACAAGATTAAATTATTATAAAAGCTATGCCTATGGAATTTCACAAAATTATGTTTTTAATAAATGGAGCTGGTTAGAAAGTAATGCTCAATACAATATTTATTATATAAAAACCAAGATTGATGATCAGTATAAAGACGCTGTACCTTCTCAAAGCGGATTTGGCTTTGCCTTCTCATTAAACAACAGTTTTGTACTCAATAAAAGTAAAACAGTATCAGGAGAGCTTAATTACAATTACAATGCACCCAATAAAGGGTTGATATACAAACAAAGCGGATCAATGAGATTAGATCTCGGATTAAGATTTTTATTTCTTAATAAAAACCTGCAATGCTCCATTAGTGTAGACGATATTTTAAAAACAAGTAATCCTGATAACACCACATACACCAATGGCATTACCCAAACCTATAATGTGTATGCTGACACCAGAAGACTGAGATTGTCCTTACGATACAACTTTGGAAACAAAAACATCAAGGGTAAAAACAGAGAAATAGGAAACAGTGATGAGAAAAACAGATTAAAATAATATGATTTCCGGTTTTGTATGTGCACAATACAGGACTATGAATAAATATAACCGTTTGCAAACAAGTACCAAAAAAGGTTAATGTATCAAAACTTTACCAAAAACTTTAATTTAAAATTTTAATTAACATGAAAAATTCAAAACTTAAGAACATTTACGGTGCTGTACAATTAGACGCTGTAAATAGAGGTGAAATCATTAGTGTAAATGAGCAATTAGCTATCAGAGGTGGACAAGCTGCAGGTTGGCAACCACTGTGTACAGTAAACGTAAACTCTGGTTGTAATATTGGTTGTACTCCAACTACCCCAACTACTCCAACTAAAGAAATCTCTTCAATAGAGTAAATTAATTATCCTCCATAACTCTTTCTCAATAGTTATGGAGGTTTTTAACCCTTTTAAAAACTATCATATGTTCAAGAACTCTTATTACAAAATAAAATCAGAAGTAGGAAATGATACCGTGCTTTTTTATTCTACAAGGAGTGGCGAAACAATGGCCTTAGAGAGCCATACTGCCCTGCTGTATGAAAATGAAAATTATGATGATCTTCCTGAGAATGTTTTTTCTAAGCTTCTGGCATCAGACCTCATCGTACCAAAAGAAGAAAATGAGCTGGATGAAGTGATACTGGAAAATAAAACAAGTATTGCCGAAAGCAGAACATTGTATCAGGTTATACAACCTACAGCCAACTGCCAGTTGGGATGTGGATATTGTGGGCAAAACCATACCAAAGCCCTATTGAATAATGAGCAAATGGATGCTATTGTTGAAAGGGTAAAATTTAAACTTGAAAGAGAAAATAATTTTGATGCTCTGGAAATAGGTTGGTTTGGAGCTGAACCGCTAATGGCCTTAAGTAATATTAAAGCATTAACTCCAAGACTGAAAGCATTAGCCGACAAGCACAACTTAAGATACTCTTCAAAAATGGTTACCAATGGATTGTCTTTAAAGTTGAATGTTTTCCTAGATCTTGTTAAAAACTATCATCTCAGCTTTTTTGAGATTACATTGGACGGTACAGAAGAATACCATGACAAAAGAAGATTCCTAAAGTCAGGAGAAAAAAGCTACAGAATTATTCTCGATAACCTTATTGACATATTCAACTATGAAGGTTTTTCTGAATTAAATACTACGGTGAACATCCGTTGTAATGTAGATCAAACCAATCACGACAGTGTTACTCTTTTAATTGATGAACTGAATTCTCTGGGGATTCATAAAAAACTGTCTAATTTCTATGTTGCCCCTATACATTCATGGGGAAATGACGCCCATCTGATGTCTCTGGAAATTGCCAACTTTGCAGACAAAGAGATCGACTGGGTGATGTACAGCCTTAAAAAGGAATTCAATACACCTGTAGTACCTAGCAGAAAAAAACAGACTTGTATGGCTATAGACCCTAAAGCTGAACTGATAGATGCCTATGGAAACATTTATAACTGCACAGAAATTTCATATGTTCCAGCCTATGATAAATCCGGTTATATCTTAGGAAATTTAAATAGAACTGACCCTAGCAATTTACTTCAG
>NZ_JAESIT010000032.1:0-33157 GCF_016756935.1 Chryseobacterium sp. KMC2 | reverse complement strand
GCTAAAGTCCTTAATCCGTAATTCATTTTTGCGAAAAGCAGAATACCATCCAAGCAACCGGAAAAACCGGTTGTTTTAAACTTAATAAAAAATTATAACTATGGCATTACCTACCGAAAAAGCAGGATCAACAGTCAACGAACAAATCACAGACGCAGTAACACAATCAAACGTAAAAGTAGTAGGAGAATCTCCCGCAATGGCACTGAGCAACGTGTACCAAACAGCGGCACATTCTACAGGAATCATGTTTGAAAATGCAGTGAATTCACAAAACCAACAAAATATAGTTACGCAGGCTGCCACTACCCAAGGTATCTCACAACTATACAGCCTGGATACTATTGCAGATGCGGTTTCTATGGCTAAAATCCTTAATCCGTAATTTTTTTTTTGCGAAAAGCAGAATATTATAATCCAAACAACCGGAAAATCCGGTTGTTTTTAAACCTCATAAAAAATTATAACTATGGCATTACCTACCGAAAAAGCTGGAACAACAGTCAACGAACAAATCACAGATGCAGTAACGCAATCGAACGTAAAAGTAGTAGGAGAATCTCCTGCAATGGCATTGAGCAACGTATATCAATCTGCTGCACATTCTACAGGAATTATGTTTGAAAACGCAGTAAATGCACAGAACCAACAAAATATTCTAGGTCAGGCAGCGACTACTCAGGGAATTCTGCAGATCTACAGTCTGGATACCGTAGCCGATGCAGTTTCTATGGCTAAAGTATTAAATCCTTAATTATAGTGTGTTTTTTAGATTTCTTGTTATCAGGGAGTACATCAATGTGCTCCCTGATTCTTTATGATTATTTATCTAGCAAAACAATTTCATTCGCATCAATAATACTGTTTTGTACCGCGTAAATGACCAATCCAGCCATATTCTTCACTCCTGTTTTAATCATAAGATTGGTTTTGTGGGTTTCTACAGTTTTAGGGGAAATAAACAGGGAATCTGCAATTTCTTTCGTACTCATTTGTTGGCAAACCAATCGTAAAACCTCCACTTCTCTCTCTGTAAGTTCATTTTTAGAAAAAGAATGAAATTCAGGAAGCTTGTTGGAAAGCTGCCCTCTCATTGCATCAATCTGTTCACTGGAAAAATAATGCCCGGTATGGTAAACCGTGTTGAGGACAGTCAATAGCTCCTCCAGCTCAATTTCTTTAGATAAAAACGCATGAGCCCCCATTTTTAGCATTTGTCCCATAAAAGAACGGCGATAAAAACTGGATAGCACTACGATTTTAGTTTGTATTTCTCTTTGGGCCAAGGCAGACATCACATCAAGACCATCACCATTTGCCATTCTCAAATCTAAAATCAGAATATCCAAAGAGCCACAATCTTCTTCGGCGAGAAAATGATACCCACTTTTTGCTGTAACGACTACCTGATAGATGCCGCTATTCTCGATATAATTTTTCAAAAGCTGTACAAACAGCAGGTCATCATCTACAATGCCTATTTTAATTCTTGAATGTTCCATGTATATTGTTTTATTGTATTGCCATACAGGCGATAAATTTTGTTCCTTTCTCAGGTTTTGTTTTAAGTTTATAGATTGCTTTGATTTTTTGTGCTCTTGAATGAACATTTCTTAATCCTATCCCACCCGAATGATTCCCTATAATAAAGCCACGACCATTATCTTCTATGGTTAACATCAGATAATTCAGCGATATTCTTAGGGATACATCCACTCTGGTAGCTTCAGCATGTTTAAGAATATTGGTGATTAATTCTTGTATGATTCTGAAGATATTTAATTTTACAGGATTGCTGATTGCTATTTCTATTGTAAGATGATGAAAAATAACTTCTATATTTTTATTAATCGGTACGAGATAATCCGCAATTAAATCTGCAAGATCAATTTCATTGAGATCAGGAGGAGTCAGATTATGGGATAATTCCCGAATCAGCTGCATTGATCTTTTTAAATCAACATTGAGCTCTTCCGGCTTTTTCTCATTGATAGTCAAACGAATAATATTCAGCTGCGAGATGATATTATCATGAAGTTCTTCTGCCAAACGTTCCCTATCCTGTTCCTGTAAGCTCAGCATATGCTCCCCGTATTCCTTTTTCACATCCCTGAACATCGTCGAGACTTTCTGCTTGTTTTTTTTGATACTTTTTAAATAATTAATAACCAATAATGTGATGAATAATGTTGTTAAAAAAAATAGCCCAATACCGATCCATATCCATACAACTACCTGATTCTGATTTTCCCAACAGCACATCCCAGATTAATAAAAGCAATATAAAAAGACAATAACAAAACGCCTCTAAGAAGCCAGATGGGCCCTACCCAGCTCAGATGGTTGCTGATTAAAAAATTAAAAGTAGTAGAGATCACACATTCAACGGAAAAGAACAGAAAAACAACGATGTTTACAATAAACATACTTTTTTCAACTCTTCCTACTCTGATGATCTTCATGAAATAAGAAGCTGCATAACTGCAAATAATAATACTACTGATGATATTAGAATAGAAAGTGACCGATGTAGCGTTTTGTATATACAACATATTACCAATCAGCAAAAACCCTGCATAACAATAGATTATCCATCTGATTTTGCGGGAAAGCTGAATATAATAATTGCTATAAATTACCGTAAGGGCTACCAGTCCAAAAAACTGGCTGAGTGCATAATTATAGGTATTAAGCGTGTTTAATTTCATCAACCGGTCAATTAAGTCGGCCATCTCCAACGTCAGCTCTCCTGAAAGAAGTACAATCACAGGAAACTTTGTTCTTATCCCTTCTTTTACCAATACAATCAACCCTGTCAGTAAAACGAGATTAATCATAATTTGCAAGTACAGGGAAAGGCTGTTATACGAAAACACTGGTGCTTTGCTTCAAAAGTTGATAATCACTGAGACTATCAATCGTAAATGGAGGTCGTGGAGTGGAATAGTTTTCTGCAGTTTCACTGATATGGTTAATCGCTAAACTTTTCACCGTAATCATTTCGATATGATAAGGGAAATTACTTTCTTTTTTTTCTAAGTTATTCGTGAGCCCAAAGAAGCAGATACATGTCTGAGCATCCAGAATCCCCATTCTTTCATAATCCGAAAACGGAATAGAGATCAGTTGAAAAAAATCTTCTGTTTTCTGAGCCTGAAGCCAGGAAGTAGCAAACATATTCCATCTGAAACTTCTATTTATGGCCGCTTCTGAAGTAATTGAAGGTGGATTTAATTCCATATCATTACTGCTTTCCATCTTCCCGTCAGCAAAATCACGGGAAAAGCTTTTAATAACTATAGCGCCAAAATTAGCCTCTTTATCACTTGTAGAATCAATCAGAAAAAACTTTAATTGTTCCTCATGAATACCTACATAAGCATGAATTCTTTGGTGTTCTCCTGTAAGGTTTTTTTTCCACCGTTCAATTTCTGCTCCTGAAACACTGAAATGGGTTCCCTGATTTAAATAATTCAAAATTTTGGTCCCATTCGTATCAATCCCGTTTTTGTAAGAATCAATAATATTTTTCCATTTTCTAATGGCTTCAAAGATGTTTTCAGTAGTCATGATAGCTATTTGTGAATGATAATTATTTTATGTGTTGAAATTTACAAAAAAAATGCACTCCTATTTATTTTTAAATCACTTTTGTGTGGAAAACATAATACAACGTAATTAAAATTAATATTCATCTATTTTTTTTTCAAAAAACATGAGAAGCAGTATGTATCTTTGTAATACAAAACGATCTCATTTAAAACCTCTTTACATCATGATTCCATTCCACGAGCTTTTATTCTTTATCCTGGCGGCACTTGTTCTTGTAATCAGCCCGGGACCCAATATGATTTATCTGATATCCAAATCAATAACGCAAGGAAAGAAGTCAGGGTTTATTTCATTGATCGGGGTAGTCTGTGGATTTCTGTTTCACATCGTTATGGTATCTTTTGGGTTGACCGCCGTATTATTTGCGGTGCCCATCGCTTATACAGTCCTTAAAACAGTAGGAATTATTTATCTTTTATACTTAGCTTATCAGGCCATTAAACCTAAGAGCAAAAACATTTTTGAAGTCGATGAAAGCGGATCTCATGACAGTCCTAAAAAGCTTTTCAGTATTGGCTTTTTAACCAGTATGCTCAATCCCAAAGTAGCTGTCTTTTACCTGTCCCTTTTTCCACAGTTTATCAAACCTGAATATGGATCAGTACTGATCCAGAGTTTGGAACTTGGAGTTATACAGGTTCTGGTAAGTTTTAGTGTTAACTTTTTAATCATATTAACCGCAGCAAGAGTGGCTTTATTCTTTGCCCACAACCCTGCCTGGATAAGAGTACAAAAGTGGTTCATGGCTAGTGTACTGACCTGCTTAGCTATAAAGATGGCATTCTCAAAGGCAAAATAAAAGATGAAGCATACCATTCCCACCTATGATTTAAGTGATATTTCGGAGCATCATTTTCTTATCAAAAGACTGGATGAAAATTATCACCATTCAAGAGATACTATTTTGGATAAAGGGATACACCGTGACAGCCATTATATTTTCACTTGTATGGAAAGTGGCCACGTAAAAATGATGGTTGATTTTAAAATCATTGAATCTCAAGGCAGCTCTATTTTCTGTGTATTGCCTAATCAGGTGCATCAGGGGCTTTTGATGAAAGATGTGAGCGGTTGGTTTGTAGCGGTAAAGGCAGATTGGCTTCCGGATACCGTACGTGCTGTTTTTGAGGAATCCCTGGACGAAGTGAAGCCTATTACTATCGATAAAAATTGGATGGAAAAGATCAATACATCTGCCAGTATGCTCCAGGCTTCCTTCACTGAGGAAACATTCGCATCCAAAGAAGGGCTTTTGGTTGTTCACTCTTTATTGAATGCTTTTGTCGGGATGTTTGCTTTTATATATTCCCGCGAAACCACCTCTGAAATATCTGATGAAAACCGTTCTTTGCAGCTGGCAAGAGCTTTCAGAATCAGGATAAGAGAAAATTTTAAAACCACGAAAAGTCCATCAGAATATGCTGAACTTCTCAATATTTCAAGAGGATATCTCACCGAAGTAATCCGGGAGGTAACCGGAAAACCCGCACAATACTGGATCCATCAGGAAATTATCATAGAAGCAAAAAGATTATTAGCCTTTACCCATCTTACAGTAAAGGAAATTGCCTATGAATTGGGATATAGTGATCACACTTATTTTAGCCGTTTATTTTCAAAACTGGTGGGCCAGCCTCCCTCAGCATTTCGGGATAAAAATAAAACAGGAAAGTAACCCACGAATAATCCAACCAATTCCCTGAAACAGCTATCGCTATATTTTAATTTTACAGCTTCCTTTGTCATAAAAAATTATTTATGCCAAGCCTACCAAAATGGATCAATGATACTGTGGAAAATGTATGGTCTTCAAAGTTTAAAGACTGTAATGTTATCGATAAGAAGAAAATTACTGATGAGCTTTACTGTATACGTTTTGCCACAGACTTGCAGGATATTCATTATGAACCTGCCTATGCCATAGGAATAAGAGTCAACGATAGGGATTTCCGTAATTATTCTCCTTTTAATTTCAACAGAGAAGCAGGTACATTTGACATTCTCTTTCATATTCACGATACCGCAGCAGCAGGAAGTAATTTCGTAACCCACTTGTCAGCAGGAGATTCTATAAAAATCTTAATACCCAGAGGAAAACGTTTTTTTGATCCCGATGCCATGATGCATTTCTCAATAGGTGATGAAACATCCCTGGGAAGCTCTCTTGCCATTAAAGAAGCAGCTGAAGAATCTAATCTCTTATTTGGCTGTCTCCATGAGGTGGAAGATTCTTCGGCTCTGGAAACCCTGAGTTTATACGGATACCATGCTCCAAAGAATAACATCATGGTTATTATTGAATCTCTAACTGATTTTTTAAGGGAAGAAAAACAAGCTATATACAATGATGATGTGATTTTCTATGTAACGGGAAACGGAAATACAATGACACTGATCAGAAAATTCCTAAAGGCAAAAGGAGTATCCTCCAGATGCATCAGGTCACAAGCCTATTGGATAGAAGGAAAGAAAGGATTGTAAGTGATACTCACAATTTTATCTGACAATTATTAGCGATTTAATTGTCAGATAAAATTAAAGATCAGGGGGACCTCATTTTATTTCATCTTTTTTCCCAATTCTTTTGCCTTTTTCAGCCAATGTTTCCGCTGTTCTTCCTTAGAATTCCTGATTACTCCAATATAAGTTACCTTCACAGGTTTTACACCGCAAAATTCCAACGTAGATCTTTTAAGCTGATTAACACTGGGTCTGCCGAAAAAAAGACGGTAATACCAACCCGGCTGATCTAAAGTGGTAATAATATGTCCTGTTTTCCCTTTCAGAAACCGATCCCACCATACAGAGTTTTCCCTGTATTTAAAAGCCATTCCCGGCAAGAAAAGCCGGTCTAAAAAACCTTTTGTGATGGCGGGCAGGCCACCCCACCAAACAGGATGTATCCAAACCAGGTGATCAGCCCATTGAATGATTTCCCAGGCATTAAGCAAATCCGGTTCCAGTTCCATCCTTTTTTGATACCCGAATTGCAGATTAGGATTAAAATCGAGATAGGCAATGGTAATTTCCTTTACTTCTGCCCCCGATTCCTTTGCTCCGTTTCTGTATGCTTCAGCAATTCCAAAATTGAACGAATCTTTATTTGGATGTCCGTTGATAATGGCTATTTTTTTCATTGCGTTACCTTGATATTAATGGTTTCATATGCATTAAGCTGGGCTAATAATGATAAGGGTTCATGCAGCTGGTGTCCAAAATAAACATTATTTCCATGAAGGTTTCTCAACAGCTCTTCCGTATGCAGCACTGCTGATAAAGCGGTTAATTCTGCCTGTCCTTTTGTACTCTGTAAACTTAATTTCCTGCAAATCCCTTTATCTTTTACAACAATTTCAAATACTGACTGATCTCCTTTTCCACTGGATCCGAAGATCATCTTTCTTTCTTTTAAAGATAAAATACTGAAAATTCTAAGGTACTGAAAAGAGCCAAGCAACCACGTAATAAATTTTGAATTGTAAGTCATTTTTACACTAACATCAGGAACTCTTTCTACCCGGTTTAAAATATAAAGATCCGGAACATCAAAATTATAAGCCCTCCTCTTCCCTATGCCAAAGGAAAAATCAAAAACTTCAGTATTTAAAAAATGCCGGATAGAAACAGGTTGATCATTTTTATATTCACTGAAAGGAACAGCCACATTTTCTGCCATAAAATGAGCAGAGCTTTCTCCAGCCAGATCCTTTACAGAATAATATACAAAAAGCTTAATCTCCCGGATATCTACCCTATCTGAAAGCGTATTTGCCAACCCCGGAACAATTCCTCCCATCCATCCTGAGCTGAATACAATTCTGCTGCTGACTTTTCGGTTCTTTGCCAGATCGTAGGCTTTTACCAGATCAGGAGTTGGCTTGGTGATATCCAGATAATCGATCTTATTGTCAATAGCAAAGCGGAGAACATGATCCGTTTTATCATTGACTGAAAGAATGATCAGGTTGATTTTTTTCTCTAAAATTATACTAAAAGAACCCGGATCTGTGACGTCAATCTTTAGGTCTTTATCAGTTTTCCCTCCTTTTCGTCCCCCAATAAAAATATTGAACTGAGGATTTCTTTTTTTTAAAATACGGGCAATCGTTTTACCCACTAATCCGGTTCCACCAATAATCAGAATATTATGCTTCATCTATTTTTTTTACAAAATTATAGAGCTTCCGGACCAATGAACAGGACAAATGTCTAAAAAGAAATTTCCTTTCGGATACGGCTTAAATGGCGTTGGGTAATCCCAAGATAAGAAGCCAGGAACTGTAGCGGAATATTCTGGATATAATCCGGTTGGTTTTTAAGTAAATCGGCATACCTCTGGGCAGCATTGTTACGCTGAAGCTGAAAGAATCTTTTTTCAAGTTCCATATATTCCTGCTCGGCTATTGCTTTTAAAAATAAGGTCCAATTGGGATTATTCCGAACCAGCTCTTCTATTTTATCTTTTTTCAAAATAAGCAGATCAGCATTGGAGATAGCCTGCATGGTTTCCATACTTGGAGCCCCTGAAATAAATGATGAATAGGAAGCCATCAGATTATTGGGAAATCTGAAACAGTACGTAGTATCTTTCCCATCATCGGAAATATAATACGAACGGAAAATTCCGGATTCTATGAATGCAATCTCTTTACATGGATCACCTTCCTGCACAAAGTAGTCATTTTTACTGAGGCTCCGGGGTTCAAAAAGATGTAAAAACTCCTCAATTTCACTTTCTGAAAATAGGGAAAACATTCGAAAATAATCCTGTATCATAGTTTTTAAAAAATAGTATCCTTCCTACTTGAATACAGCGAAAATAAATAAAAACAGCATGAAAATAAAATTACGGACTATAAAGTATAACGAAAAGCAAAAATGATCTCATGAGGAATTGTATCCTATCCTTTTACAAAAAACGTAAAACCACCCCGAATGGAATGGTTTTACTACCGTTTTAAAACTGATTGAGTTATGTATATGAAGATATGATGTTTGTGTTGATGCAAATATAGGCAGCTCTCAATTCCCCTGTGTCAGGGGAATCCCTAAAGTTTTCTCCGTAAAAATACGGTTGTATAAAAAGAAAAAGCCCTGTAACAAGACGTACAGGACTTCAAATGTATCTAACAATTATTCTGTTAAAGTTCAATGCTGTGCCAAAAGCTATATTCCTTAATCAGCACAAACATCTTATTAAAGAGGGCTTACCAACTGTAAGAACCATTCTTTAACCTCTCCTTCTAAATAAGGAGCAATTTTTTCTTCACATGTTTTATGATACCCATTTAACCAGGCGATTTCATTTTCTAAAAGAATTTCTTTCACTATGGTATCTTTAAAGAACGGGCAGAATGTCAGTGTTTCAAATTCGTAGAAAGTTCCGTTAATTGTTGTTTCCGCTTCTTTCACGGCAATCAGATTTTCATGACGGATTCCATATTCTCCTTCAAGGTAATATCCAGGTTCATTGGAGCATACCATTCCCGGAAGAAGGTCCTGTGGATTCAGATCTTTTCTGATGCTTTGCGGGCCTTCGTGAACATTCATAAAACTTCCCACACCGTGACCTGTTCCGTGATTGTAGTCTTTGCCATCCATCCATAACGGAAGTCTTGCAATGGCATCAAGTTGTACTCCTTTAGTTCCTTTCGGGAATTTCACCATAGATAAACGGATCAGTCCCTGTAATACTAATGTTGAGTTTCTCTTGAAATCTTCGGAAACAGCTCCCAAAGCAAAAGTTCTTGTAATATCTGTAGTGCCTTCAAGATACTGTCCTCCTGAATCTACCAGGATACTTGCATCATTAGTCACGTCTTTGCTTCCTTCCTTCTTTGCCGAATAATGAATGACAGCACCATTACCTTTATACCCTATGATGGAACCGAAACTTTCTCCCACAAAATTCTCACCTTCTGCACGGAAGCCTCTCAGTTTTTCACCGATAGAATATTCGTTCATGGTTTCTTTTCCGGCATTATGAGTTAGCCAGTAAAGGAATTTTACCATCGCTACCCCATCTCTCGCCATTACTTTTCTGAAACCTTCCAGCTCAGTTTCATTTTTTTGAGCCTTCATCAGATTTCCGGGAACCGGAGCTTTGATAAACTGATTATCTGTTTTTAATGTTTCAAAAATCTGTTGGTTGGTGTTCGGAGAAACCAGTACTTTTTCATTTTTGAAGGCTTTCAGATAATTATAGAATTCTTCGTAAGGCATCATTTTCACGAAAGAATCATCCATTTGTTTTCTGGCTCCCACTTCCATTTTATCCAGGTCTGTGAATAAAACAGCATCATTTTTAGTGATCACAATATATCCTAAAAATACAGGGTTACTCTGTACATCGCTCCCTCTAAGGTTTGAAGTCCATGCTACATCATCTAAACTTGAGATGATGTGAACAGTAGCATCCTGATCCTCCATTTTCTGACGGATAGCAGAAAGTTTATCTGCTACAGATTGACCGGCTCTTTCTACCGGGTGTACAAAGATTGGATTTTTTGAAGGTGTACCTCTTTCTTTCCAAACTTCTTTTAAAAGAGGAATATCAGCCAGTACAATATTTTTTAAATTAAATTTTTGAGAAAGCAGTTCCCAGTTAGCATGAGAAGCTGCTAAAGCATTAACGGCCACTTTACCTCCTGCAGGAATTTCCGAAATAATCCAATCGATATAATTGGGAGTTCCTTCTATTCCATCTTTGAAAAGGTCAATTCCTGAACCTTCCAGCTCATCAACCGCTTGTGTAAAGTATCTTCCGTCTGTCCAAAGCCCTGCTTTATCTTTGGTTACTACCACAAAACCGGCAGAACCCAGAAATCCTGATAACCAGGCTCTCTCCTGCCATTCTTCAGGAAGATATTCACTCATATGGGGATCTGCAGAATATACTATAAATGCATCAACATTATTTTTCTGCATTTCTTCACGAAGCGCAGCAACTTTTTCCTTTGAAGTCATTCTTTTCATTTTTAAACACCGAAAGTTACGAAAAAATTGAACCCGAAGGATCAATTCCACCGTCTATTTTCCGTAATAATCTGTTATTATTCCTTAATTTCCCAGGAAACAGTCACTATATATTGAATCTTATAATATATGGTAAGTCTTTTTAATGAATTAAGTATTCTGAAGAAGTTTCTCAATATATTGAGCACTAATAAACCCACTCCTACATCCGGAATGGGTAATTTATAATTGAAAATATTTAATTTACTGATTCTTAAAAAAGGGATAGCGTTTAGTTGTCTTCAAACTCATTATCTTTAAGCAGCTCAGCCAGCACTTTCTTGGCACGCATCACTCTCACTTTGGTATTGGCAACAGAAATCCCCAGTTCTTCGGCAATTTCTTTGATGCTTTTCTCTTCAAAAAATCTAAGTTTGATAATATCCTGATAGTTGGCATCCAAAGATTCAATGGTTTTAATGATCTTTTTCTGCTCTTCATTGGAAATCATCAGTTCTTCAGGAGATTTTGCATATTGATTTTTAACCTCATCAAGATTTTCAACGGCATCCTCATTTTCACGGCTTCTCTTTCTCCAGAAGTCAATGACCGTATTCTGAGCTATGGTAAGGACCCAGGTTTTAAACTGAAAATGGGGATCAAACATATCCAGCTTTGAGAGTACTTTGGAAAAGACGTTCACAGTGATTTCGTCGGCATCATTTTCATCCCTTACTTTTTTCATCACAAAAGAGAAAACATCTACCCAAAAAACATTAATGAGTTTAGTCTGAGCCTTTTGGTCCTTGTCCTTGGCTTTTTGAATGAGCAGAAATAGCTGTTCGTCGTTCATTACTAACAAATATAGCATATTTGAATGAAAATTCAAAGACTGAAGAAAACTGAATTGGCAAATATATCAATCAGCAAATTTCCCCTTTTACCCCCTTGATACTTCTGAATTTACTATCTTTGCCCCGTAAAATTTTTAAAGAAAAAATCAATGAATTCCTTTATAGAAGAACTTAAATGGCGTGGTCTGTATGCCGATATGATGCCCGGAACCGATGAACAACTGAATAAAGAGGTAACTACTGCATATATTGGTTTTGATCCGACAGCCGATTCTTTACATATCGGAAGTCTTATCCAGATAAAAATTCTTGCTCACTTCCAACAGCACGGGCACAAGCCTATTGCTCTTGTAGGAGGAGCTACAGGTATGATTGGAGATCCATCCGGAAAATCTGCGGAAAGAAATCTTTTGGATGAAGAAACGCTTTTACATTATGTTGACTGTTTAAAGAATCAGCTGTCAAGGTTTTTAAATTTTGATGGAAACGAGCCTAATAAAGCAGAATTGGTCAACAATTATGACTGGATGAAGAATATTTCTTTCCTTGATTTTGCAAAAAATATCGGAAAGAATATCACGGTCAACTATATGATGGCTAAAGATTCTGTAAAGAAAAGGTTTTCAGGGGAAGCAGGTGCAGACGGAATGAGCTTTACGGAGTTTACTTATCAGCTGATTCAGGGATATGATTTCCTTCACCTGTATCAAAACAATAATGTAAAACTTCAGATGGGAGGTTCTGACCAGTGGGGAAACATCACTACAGGAACAGAACTGATCCGTAGAAAAGCTCAGGGAGAAGCATTTGCATTAACGGTTCCTTTGATCACAAAAGCTGACGGTTCCAAATTCGGGAAATCTGAAAGTGGAGAAAACTATTGGTTGGATAAAAAGAAAACTTCACCTTACAAATTCTACCAGTTCTGGTTGAATGCTACAGATGATGATGCTGAAAGATTCATTAAATTCTACACATTCTTAGGAAAAGAAGAGATTGAAGCGCTGATTGAAGAGCACAAAACAGCTCCCCATGAAAGAAAACTTCAGAAGAAACTGGCTGAAGAAGTTACTGTTTGGGTACACGGAAAAGAAGAGTATGAAAAGGCATTAAAAGCTTCGGAAATTCTTTTTGGACGTTCTACCGCTGAGGATCTTGTAAGCCTTGACGAAGAAATTTTCCTTGAAGTTTTTGACGGTGTTCCGCAAAAAGAAGTGGCCCAAGCAGATGTATTGGGAATTAACATCATTGATCTTCTTTCTGAAAAATCAGGGTTCTTAAAATCTAAGAGTGAGGCGCAGAGGGAGATGAAAGGAAATTCAATTTCTGTAAACAAACAAAAAGTAAATGATACTTTTGCAGCTAGCGAAAGCGACCTTATTGACGGGAAATTCCTGTTACTTCAAAAAGGTAAAAAAAGCTACTTTATTGTAAAAGTAATCTAATTCTGAATATATTATTAAAACGGCGCTGAGATTTTATCTCAGCGCCGTTTTTCGTTCGAAAATAATTTGATTTTAAAATGTGTAGCTTGCAGAAGCCGATAAATATTGACCGCTGGAAGTACCTTCTTTTTTTAATTCTCCGTCTACCCAGATTTGAACTTTTAACGTTGCAGAAGCGTCCGCCCCAATTGCATTTACGGCAACATTGGCATTATAAGCTCCTGCCTCTGAAGTCACTTCAGGACTTGTCCAGGTCGTTCCACTAAGGCTTGAAGCCGTTGTAGGATTACCGTCTATTCCATATACCGCCACATCAATGTCAGCTCCTGTAGAAGCAATCGCTTTAAAAACCACTTTATGACTTTTCCCGCTTCCCGGAGTATTGTCATCGTCATCATCTTTACTGCAAGATGAAACAAAACCGATGAACATAGTTGCTAATAATACAACAAACGTACCTCTCAACAGTTGACTCATTCTCATTTTTTTCATAATCTTTTTGTTTAAATTTTAGTTACTTTATTTAATATTCTATGATTAGTGATTTGATAACTGCAAAGCTATTAGAGTCTATAAACTTTATCAATCCTGAAAAATGAGTAATTTTTTCTACCTAGATTCAGGTATTTTTTTTGCTAAAATTTTTAATTAAATTGAGCATTTTTAAAAATATTATACAGAATTGATCCATCATGAAGAGATTACTTATCTTATTAAGCTTATTCCTGTCTTTCAGTTTACAGTCCCAGCAAATCATTCCTCTTCATGAGCAACCCTATTTAGACAGCCTGCAAAACATTACAACAACTAATACATCCAACATTCCAAAGGCCAATGCTTATTTTCTGCTGTCCAATTATTACAGAAATATCGATTCTCTTTTGAGCAGGAAGTACCTGGAAAATGGGAAAACATTCATCAAAAACAATCCTTTCCTTTCTGCAAAATATGATTTTTACAAAGCGCAATATTACCTGGACCGGAATAAAGCTAAGGCGGCTATCTTTTATGAGCAGGCCATTAAAGGATTATCAAAATTCAAGACTGAAGAGTCGGACCTCCTTCAGTCTTCAGCATGGTACAGCTATGGAGTGGCACAAAAGGATAAGGAAGGCTACCCTTTCTTGCTGAAGATTATCCTTGAAAAAAGTATTCCGTTGGCTAAAAAATATAAAAACAGCAGAAGTCTGGGATTTTTATATACACAACTTGCCGTTATTCTCATGTATAATGCTGAATTAAAAAAAGCTGAGAATTATAATACTAAAGCTTTAGAAATTCTTGAAAAGAACTATCCGAATTCTGCAGAGCTATTTTTCACCTATCTCAATTCTGCCAACAATTTCTGCTATCAGACCAACGGGGATGAAGCAAAAAAATGCTTGGATAAAGCTGAAAAGCTGATTGCCCCTTATCCGGAATCCTCAGTCAATGCATTTTATTATTACAGTAAAACCCTGTATTGTATTACCAAACAAAAGAATTCTGAAGCACTGCCTGTGATTGAAAAAGGAATTTTTTATGCAAAAAAGTTCAATCAGAATCTGCTGGCACAAATGTTTTATTTCAATAAATATGATATTCTAAGAAAATTAAAGAAATACCATGAGGCTAAAAATGTTCTGGAGGGTATTTTAACAGAAAAATCTCTTGCCCTTGATCTCAATAACCGAAAGACCATTTATAAGCAACTTTCTATACTCAGTGAAGAAATGGGAAATGCCCGGGAAGCATTGGTATGGGAACAAAGGTATTCCGGGCTTAGCGACAGTTTGAATACGGAAAATATAAAACTTGAGATCAATAAGATTGAATCAAAATTTAATGCTGCTGAAAAAGAAAGAAAAATAGCCACTTTAAATGCTGAAAAAAAACAAAAAGAATTAGAAGTCAATAAGAAAAATTCTTACTTATGGGGACTGAGCTTCATTCTGGTATTAGCCTTAAGCCTTTTACTTTTCTTTTTTATCATATTTAGAAAAAACAAAAAGATATCTGAGCAAAAGATCAACGACATCAAACAAAAGGAAGAATTATCACTTACCAAAGCTATTCTGGATGGTGAAGAAAGAGAAAGGGAGCGTATCGCGAGGGATCTTCATGATGGTTTGGGCGGGATGCTTGCCGGCGTTAAAATTAATTTTTCTACCTGGTCGTCCAGTCATTTAGATGCTGAAAAAGATCAGGAGTTTTACAGGATTTTAGGACAATTAGATAGCTCTGTGAGTGAACTCCGCCATGTGGCTAGAAACCTAATGCCCGAATCCTTACTTAATTTTGGTTTGGAAACCGCTTTGCAGGATCTTTGTGAGTTTTATATCAGAAAAGACCTCGAAATTGATTTCCAGGCTATTGACATTGAAAAAGATCTGCCCGTAACTATCCAGCTTAATATCTACCGCATTGTACAGGAGTTATTGGCGAATGCTATTAAACATGCTGAAGCCAGTAATATTTTACTTCAATGTTCTCAATCAGGGAAAAACTTTTTGATCACTATTGAAGATAACGGGAAGGGATTTGAAAAAGACATTGAGAAAACCAGTAAAAGTATGGGGCTTCGGAATTTGAAAAACAGGGTCAATTACCTGAGAGGAAAAATGGAGGTAAGTTCAGATACCCAGGGGACAACAGTTAACATAGAACTCAATATTGATGGAGAATAAAAAAATAAATATTGTCATTGTAGACGATCATCCTATCGTCATTGAAGGATTGAAAATGATGCTGAACAATCAATTACATTTTAGTGTTTCGGAAAGTTTCACCTCCGGTTCAGAAATCATGGGGTTTATCAGATCACACAAAGCGGATATTATCCTTCTGGATATTACACTGCCTGATGCCAATGGAACGGAGCTCTGCAGAGAAATAAAAAAAATATCCCCGGATACTTCAGTTATTATGTTTAGTAACCGTTCTGAGAGAAGTATCATTATGCAGTCTCTTCAAAACGGAGCCAGTGGTTATATTCTTAAAAACACCTCTATTGATGAATTGGTCGTTTGTATTCAGGGGGCCTACTCGGGAAATATTGTTTTCTGTAATGAAACCAGACAGATTATCAGTAAACCTTCCCTAAATGACCACCCAATACCAAGACTCACTAAAAGAGAGAAACAGATCCTGCAAATGGTAGCAGAGGGAAAAACAAGCATGATGATTGCTGATGAACTGTTTTTGAGTCCTCTTACTGTAGATACACACCGTAAAAATCTATTGCAAAAGTTTCAGGTAAAAAACTCTACTGAGCTCATCACTATTGCCGTACAGCAGAATATGATCTGAAAATAAAAAAACCGCTCTAAAAGCGGTTTTAATGATATATTAAATTTTTAAAACAATTCCTCCTCTACCACCCAAGGCTACTGATCCACCATCGAATTCCACGTTGACCCCAAAATGATCTTTGAAACCTTACCTGCAAAAAGTGAAATCAGGCCCAGCCATAAAAATCTTTCTTTCATTTATTAAATTGTTTATTATTTAGTTTATTAAAAAATTATAGTAAACTCATTGTGCATGTTGGGACTAGGGTAACAGTTGATAATTATAAAATTTATGAAAAAAAAATATTATTGACAAAGTGATTCTGTGTAATAGAGATTTATTAACCTGTAATTTCCATATATCCCCATGCACGATGAGTATTAATTGCTTTTTCTAATCTGTATGGTATGAGAAATGGTATTTTTATCGGTTTCCATATTGACAATATAGTTTCCTTCAGGATAGTTCTGCATATTGATCATATGCTTACCTCCTATCTGGATGATTTGATGCTGTAATTCTGCGAAAATCTGCTTCCCGGTCATGTCATATATTCTGATCGATTTAATTTTAGTGTTTGAAGGGATATTTATCCATAGTTTTCCGTCTTTTACTGGATTGGGATACATTATCGGCTTTTTTTCTACCTGAATATTTTCCGTAGCAAGGTTAGCATTGGTAGCATACTGAAAGTTTGAAGACTGGGGTGCCGATACCGGTGATATAAGGTTGACGATTGAAAAGACCGCAATTGTTTCTCTATTGTTTTTATACCATATATAATTGATCATTTCTGTTACTGAAGTTGTACCTGCACCGGATGATGTTACAGTACTTACTTTTTTCACTCTCAGCACATTGGTAAAAGTACCAGCAGGTGTTATAATGGTACCATACCCATCCGCTGTAAATACATCATTGGTGGTTGTTGTAATGGTATTATCCGTTACGGAAGAAGTATCTGTAAAAGACTGTCCATACGTAAGAGGAAATATAAGTTCAATCGGGGTATCCGTATAAGCATAGGTAAAATTCATTGTTTCATTACGAGCACCTAAATGTTCAAACTGAGAGTCTATAAGACGGAACATATTTTTATCAGGGAATTGAGTTCCGGTACTGGGATCAATTAATGCGATATACCGGTTTGCTGTGGGAAAAGCCGAACATTCAGCAATACCCGGACATACTCCCCAGACAAACGTAACCCCAATCGCTGTTCCTTGAATATTGGAAAAGTCCCAGGTTATATTCGCTCCTCCACTTCCTGGAGAATACGCTCCCGGCGCAAGCGAAACAGCTGTATTTGGGAAAGTTCCGGTAATTATATCTGCACTTGTAATGGTAGGTTGTGCCTTTATCTGTGTAGTAAAAAGTATACATAAGATAATAATGAGTAGATATTTTGTTTTCATACTTTAAATTTTTGCTTTATAATTTTAAGATTTTGTTTCATACAAGAATTTCGAGTACAAATGTTGCTTAACCAGAGCTAAAAAAAAACTGTAGGAATCAATTTTTTATAAAAAACAATAGAACTTTTTATAAAAAGTACGTCTTCAAACACAATATAAAACATTAAAAAACAAACAATTAAGCAAAAATCATATATTTCAAATTATCCTTCTGGGTGGGATGTGTTTTGAAAGCGTATTAATTTTTAATTTTACGCCACACACCAATGCATTCATAAAAATATCGCGATACCATAGTAAAAACAGCTATGATGAAACAAAATTTAAATAATGGTTGGGTTTCTGAATATCATAGCATTGGAATGCCGGAAAGAAATTGATGGTGCGTTGAAAAAATAGATCCATAGATAAAGGCAGATATGTTTTAAACCATCTACCGAACTTTTAGAATAATACTTAAAAAAAATAATATGAAAATACAATGTAAAAACAGCTTAAAAAAATTATCAAGAAAAGAACAATCAACAATCATTGCCGGGCAGCTTTCTCTTATTGGTGATGATGGACCTGGTGGTGGCGGTGGAACTAATAATGGCAACGGTTCGGGCACTGTAGATCATTGCTGGAAGATGACGATCAATGAATGCTGTTCTTCAAATATGTGCATCGATCAATGTGCACATCTATGTTCAACTTCCGTATAAGGCTATTTCAATCTGGATCAATTCTCCGCATTTAATTTCTCAATATACTGAAACGGGGTAACTCCCGTTTTTTCTTTAAACGTTCTTGCAAAAGAAATTCCACTTTTATAACCCACAAGATCAGCCAGCGCTTGGGTAGTGTAATTACGCAGTTTTCTATTTTCAGATAATTCCTTCAGAATATAATTGATTCTTAATTCGTTGGTATATTCACTGAAGGATTTCTTCATGTATTTATTGATCGTCTGTGAAAGGTAAGTGGTATTCGTGCCCAGTCTTTTGGCTGCATAGGCCTGGTTAAACTCATTTTTAAGATAGATCTTTTTGTCTTCCAGTTCAAGCAGTTTTTCCATGATCTCAGCTTCTTTTTCATTGCTGATTGTGAAGCTGCTTTTATTCTGATGATTGTTTAGGCTGCTGTTCTTCACCTGAAGTAATATTTCATCCAGTCTGATTTCTATTTTTTTCTTTTTCCGGATCTGAAGCAATAAATATCCTGTGATACAGCCTATCAATACAACCAGTATGATAATAAGAAACAAACGGTTCCTAAGTATAGAAGCACTTTTATTGATCTCTTCATTCAAATTTTTGGAATTGATTTCCTTATAAATATTGGCAATATTTTTCTTTTCCAATTCAGAATTCTTTTGGTACAGCTCAATGAATTTGTTATTAAAAAATTCTACAGAATCTGCTTTCCCTTCTTTTAAATAAATTTTGGATAAATAATCCTGGGCAAAAATATAGTCTATATTTACCTGTGAATCTTTCTCCATTGAATGGGACATTTCCAGAAAACTCTTCTTGGATTTCATATATTCATTCAACTCATAGTAATTCACTCCTAAATTATATTTAAGATTGAGAATTTCATCCTTAAGCTGCAGAGAAGTATAGAGATCCAGACTTTTCAGATAATATCCAGATGCTTTCTGGTAATTTTCCTGCTTGTTATTTAATGTCCCCAGCTTTAGATAAGTGCCTGCCAACAGCTTTTTATCTTTTGTAGAACGAAGCAGTTGATTAAAATTTTGCAGCGCACTGTCTGCATATTTTTTATTCTTATCCGGGTCAGAGATGTATTTATCAGAATACAGGTGACCTAAATTAGAAAACAGGTTGTTGTAAATAATCTCAAAATTTTCCTTTTCATATAAATACTTATTATTCTCCAGAAGCTCAAGCACTTGCCTGGTTTCCGAAATAGCATCATCTGTTTGCTTTATATTAAGCTTTACATAGGCAATATTTCCCTTGATCTTTATATGTTGCCGGATATCATTATTTTTTTGTGCAAAAAAATCAGCCCTTATAAATTTTTTTAATGCTTCATTAGGGGATTCATTGGCCATATCGGTGTTTCCGAGAATATTATATATGTGCGACAGATTCCCATAATTTTGCTCAATTTCAGGAATTTTCTTTAAATAGGTATTAATTTTTACCATATAACCCTGAGTTTCATTTTCCTTTCCGGTAATGGTCAGTAAGTATCTTTTTGCAGTATATGCAAATGCCAGATCAGCATTATTTTTTGAAGCAAAAATTTTATCTACGTACGTTAAAGCACTATCCGTTCCTATTTTCTGGTAGATAAAAAATTTATCTTTGTAAGCCTGTATATTTTGTTGGTTCTGTGGAAATACAGAAGAAAATGCAATTAAAAATATCAATATCGTTATTTTTTTCCACATCTATTTTTCTAACTAAAATTAATATTCTAAGATACTTAATTTTGTTCCTAGATTTTAAATAATAAAACAATTTAACAACATTATCTATCAACCTACTAAAGTCAACAATTCAAAATCTAAAAAGAAGTTACAACTGATTTTCACAAAAATCAAACGAAAATCTAGTACCTGTCAAATGATAAAAAAATAAAAAACCGCCTTAAAAAGCGGTTTTAATGATATATTATAATGTTTATTTACAATTCTAAGAAGCTGTAATCAATAGAAGCTACTAAAACACCTTTCCCTTTCTTCTTGCTGGTTTTTGCAATTTCACCATCTATCCAAAGGTTGATAGTCAATTCCGAATCAGTTTCGGGAAGTAATGCATTCGCATCCAGATTTAATTGTGCCTGGCTGGAATTCACAAAGAATTCTTCACTCTTCCATGAGGTTCCTACAGGATCAAAGATATCATTTTTAGTAGTACCCACCTGGGTTACAATAGTCTTAATAACTCCTCCGGTAGTTGTTTTCACTTCGAACTGAACTACATGATCCTGAAATTCATCATCGTCATCTTTTTTACAAGAACTTACAACGGTAATCACAGAAAATAATAAAACGAATAAAAAAGAAAGTCTAAGTAAACTTTTTGATTTGTAAAATTGCTTCATTCTTCAAATAGATTTTTTAATGTTTCAAATATAAGTTTTTTATTAATATAAAAATAACTTTTATGAAAAATTTCCAATGAAAATTTGTAAATAATATCAAATCAGCAAAAAGTAAAACAGATCTCTAAAATGCAATAATACAGTGCAAACAGCTAATTATTAAACATACAATATATTATTCGATAAGTTACCCAAACGAATTATAAAAGGTAAGATTACAATATGATTTATTAATTATATTTGCTGTATGAATTTAGATTATCTAGTAAGAGAACCAGAGAATATCACAGCCAATACTCCTATTCTTTTTATGCTCCACGGATATGGCAGCAACGAACAGGATCTTTTCAGTTTCAGAGAAACATTACCTGCTGATTGGCTTATTATAAGTTTCAGAGCACCCAGAGACACCCAATTTGAAGGGTATTCCTGGTTTGATATAGACTTCAACAACCCGGAGAATTTCATTGATTTAGATCAGGCCAAAGAATCATTGGAAGGTACATTGGAAAGTATATTAAAAATTATCAATCACTATGGTCTTACAGAAAGTAAGGTTCATTTGTGCGGTTTCAGCCAGGGAGGAATATTATGTTATGCCTTAGCCTTGAAGCACCCTGAATTATTTAATAATATTGCCTGTCTTAGTTCTTATCCGGAAGAAAAACTTTTAGATGGTATTGTAAAAGATAAGAAGAAACTTGAAAAATTACGTTTTTTCATATCACATGGAACAGAGGATGCTGTCATTCCATTAGAATGGGGAAGAAAGGCTGCCGACCTGTTGTATGATCTGAGCTGTTATTTTACCTTCAGAGAATATATGAGCGGACATGGGGTCAATCAAAAAAACTATATGGACCTGATGGATTTTTATTCAAAAAACGCATAGCTTTATTTGAAATAATTTCAAGATAAACACTACATTATTGTAGTTTATATAAACATTCCTGCATTTGGAATGTTTTTTTATTTACAATTAAGATAATTTCGTTAAATTCAGTAAATGAAATTCAAACTTCTTTTACTGGGTGTATTGTTTAGCATTTTTATAAATGCCCAGAACTCATTTGAGTTGATCAACACCAAAAAAGCTGTTATTCCTTTTAAATTTATCAATAACCTCATCTTTATTCCGATCACCGTCAATGGAGCAGAACTTACTTTTTTAGTGGATACGGGAGTAGCAGAAACGCTGCTTTTCAGCCTGGAGAACAAAGAGGTAAAGCTGGAAAACGTTGAAAAAATAAAATTTTCAGGTCTTGGGGGAAGCCTAAGTATCGACGGTTTCAAATCTGAGCGTAATACAGCCCGAATTGGGGATGCTGTCATCAATACCTCGATGTCTATTTATATTATTCTTGATGAGGAATTTAATATTTCATCTCATGTAGGAATTCCTGTAAACGGAGTTATTGGCTATCATTTTTTTAAAAATCATCCTATCTCTATAGATTATCAGGCAAAGAAAATTACTATCTATGAAAATGCTGACCTGCTCACAAAGAAGATCAGAAAATATGATGAATTTCCTATTACCATTGAAAAAGATAAACCTTATATGTATGCTGATGTAGAAATGACCCGTGAAAAGAATAGCTCAAAACTTTTGATTGATCTAGGAAACAGCGATGCAATATGGCTCTTCCCTACCCTAATCAAAAATTTTGTATACAACAGACCTAATATTGATGATTTTCTGGGGCGTGGATTCAACGGAGACATCTATGGTAAAAGAAGCAGAATACGCAATTTTTATCTTGGAAATTTTCGATTTGAAAAACCACTGACCGCTATGCCGGATGAGTTTTCTATCCAACATGTTAATTTAGTGGACAATAGAAAAGGTTCTGTAGGTTCAGAAATTATGCGCCGGTTTACTATTATTTTTGATTATGCCAACAAAAAATTATTTTTAAAGAAGAACCGGAATTTCAATGATCCTTTTCATTTTAATATGAGTGGATTAGATTTCAGGCAGGATGGATTAGAATGGGGTCATGAAAGAGTACAAATTGAAACTCAGTCTTCGACTGCCAAAACAGATTCAGTGTACAAAGGGGATTCTTTTCAATATAAATTCACGCTGAAGCCTCTCTTTTCCATTTCAGGAGTAAGAAAAGATTCTCCAGCCTATAAAGCAGGTCTCAAAAAAGATGACAAAGTAATCAGCATCAATAGAAATAAAGCTTCAGACATGACTCTGGAGAGTATTATGGAGCTTATGAAATCTTCCGAGGGACAAAGTATTACCATTGTTGTCCAAAGAAAAAATGAGACCTTGACCTTAAGTTTCACTTTGGAAGATCCAATACCTTATCAAGATTAATATAGGAAGTCCGAAGAAACCACTTTAGACAGAATATGATCATTATTGGAAACCACATCTGTCTTTGGCGGATGATGACCATACCGTAATCTATGAAGTATTTGGTCCCAGCCCAGCAGTCTGTACATTTTTCAAATTTTCTCCGGATGACTTTCTTGATGATTCACTACGTAGAAAAGTGAATAAAAAGCGCCGGATACCCTTGTAAACATTCCTGCATTTGGAATATTTTTTATTTACAATTAATATAATTTCGCTAAATTCAGTACATGAAATTAAAATTTATTTTATTATTTTTTTTCTTTGGCATTTTAGGTAATGCACAGAATTCTTTTGAATTAATCAACGCCAAAAAAGCTGTTATTCCTTTCAAACTTATCAATAATCTGATCTTTATTCCTATTAATATTAATGGGGCAGAGCTTACTTTTTTAGTAGACACAGGTGTATCCGAAACCATGCTTTTCAGTATGGAAAACAAGAAAATAAAGCTTGAAAATGTTGAAAAAATAAAATTTTCAGGACTTGGGGGAAGTTTAAGCCTTGATGGGTTCAAGTCTGAACGCAATACTGCCAAGATAGGTGATGCTATGATCAATACCTCCATGTCTCTTTATATTGTTACCAATGAAGAATTCAATATTTCACCCCATATAGGGATTCCTGTAAACGGAGTGATTGGATATCATTTTTTCAAAAACCATCCGGTTTCAATAGATTATGTGGCTAAGAAGTTAACTGTGTATGAAGATACTGACCTGTTTAAAAAGAAAATCAAAAAATTTGAAGAACTTCCGATTACCATAGAAAAAGATAAACCTTATCTCTATGCCGATATAGAGATGACCAATGAAAAGAAAAGTTCAAAATTATTAATTGACCTTGGAAACAGCGATGCTATATGGCTCTTTCCTTCTCTTATTAAAAATTTCGTTTATAACAGACCTAATATTGATGATTTCCTCGGACGTGGTTTCAATGGGGATATCTATGGTAAGAGAAGCAGAATTCACAATTTTTATATTGGAAAATTTCAGTTTGAAAAACCACTTACCGCAATGCCTGATGAATTTTCTATCCAGCATGTGAATCTTGTAACAGACCGGAAAGGTTCTATAGGTGGAGAAATAATGCGTCGTTTTACCATTTTTTTTGATTATCATAATAAAAAACTATACCTTAAAAAAAACAGAAATTTTGATGACCCTTTTCATTTTAATATGAGTGGACTGGATTTCAAACAAGACGGCATGCAATGGGCCGAAGAAAGAGTGAAAATTGAGCCTAAACCATATTCAGGTTCTATGAATGAGACCTTTAAAGCAGAATCATTCCAATACAATTTTAGCTTAAAACCGCTTTTTTCAATTGCAGGAGTCAGAAAAGATTCTCCCGCCTATAAAGCCGGGTTAAAAACAGATGACAGACTTATCAGCATCAATGGTAAAAATGCATCAAATATGACATTACAAAAAATTAATGAATTAATGAAATCTTCTGAGGGCCGGGACATTAATATTGTTGTCCAAAGAAACAATGAAACCTTAAAAATAAGTTTCGCTTTAGAAGATCCAATACCTTATCAAGATTAAAATATGAAGACCGAAGAAACCACTTTAGACAGAATAAGAACCCGTCCGAGATTTAAAATGTTTACGCATCTTACCAAAGAAGAATATGCGGAAAGTTTAAAAAAATATCTTGCCGGGCATAAGGATGAATTTTCCGGAAATATAAACAAAGAGGTGGCTACCATCTCTGTAGAAACAAAATATGATAATTATTGGAAACCCCGCCTGTCTTTGCGGGTAGAAATGGAAGATGACCATACGGTAATCCGTGGAGTATTCGGTCCCAGCTCAGCAGTCTGGACATTTTTCATGTTCCTTTATTTCTCTTTTTCTATTCTCTGGATGACCTTCTTTACCATGTATTATGTAGAAAAGCAAATAAAAAGCGCCGAATACCCTTGGGCATTGAGCGCTTCTTTTGTGATGTTATTTTTTATTCTTCTCACTTATGCTGCAGCAAGATTCGGGCAGCATAAAGGAAAGGAAGAAATGCTTAAACTGAGAAGATTTGCTGAAGAATCGACTTTACAGTTTGAAAAAAAGATTAATTAGAAGACGGTTCTACTGGTCTCTCGCTGTCAACCGGGGTAGCCATCGCTTTAGCCGTTTTGATAGAATCTGCTACTTTTTCTCTGTTGCTTTGTTCTTTCAGCATCTTGGGAACATCCGGTTCCAGTAATTTGGTCAGCTCTTCCACGGAGATATTATTAGCATTGGGATCATCCAGAAGCTTCTTCCAGGGCCTTCTTCCTCCCCAGTTGTAGTCACCAAATACCATTACCGCTGTTCCTCTCGCTTTTGTAGTAGCACCTCCAGGATTCAGGATCCAGGTATCTGCGTAAGAGTATAACCATTGGGCATCTTTTCTCAGTAATCGTAAGCATGAGTGCGATGCAGGATATCCCGGAAGCGTATATTCATGCCATCCGATCCCTCCAATATTATGGATATTAAAATTATAAGGAAGTTTCCATTCACTGCTTACAGTGGAAATGGAGAGTTTCTTTTTCCAATTGGCAAAAGTAAGTCCTCTTGTGGTCTGTGCAGCCTTTTTCCCCATACTTGTAGGCCCCCACTTCACCAGGCTTCCGTTAGAATAAACAGCATAAGCCTGTATAGGGTATGAAAAGATCACAAACTTCTTTACTCCACTTAATACATCAAGCTGCATAGGGAAAGGTGAATATGCCATCAGGGTGGTATCTATTTTCGCAGGGACTACTAAGGTATCTGCATTCCACTTACTTTTAGAATCCAGCCTGTTTAAAGCTAAAATGGCGGTCCTTTCTTTTTCGTTATATTTTTTGCTGAATTCCGCATAGAGAGAATCTCTCATTTTTTTATCTTTTGGGATAACGAAAGCATTGTAAAATCCATTTTCCTGCATTACCGGTGGAACAGATTCTTTCTTGACTACGGGTACGGAATCTTTCTTTATAGAATCAGTCTTCGCTTCAGGACTTCCTGACACAGAAGAAGCTGTATCTTTAAAAGTATCACTTATTTTTTCTATTTCTTTTTTACAGGAAACAAGAAATACTGCGCATAAGCATGCGTATAGAAATAATTTTTTCACAGACATGTTCTTCATAAATAAATTAGGTCACTTAGTTTGGCTACCCAGTACAAATATCAGACCTAAAATCGAATCACAAAAGACATTATAGAAAATACCGTAAAAAAACGGTAATAAAGTAGATTCTTTACAACAATTTATTGGTTTTAGCATAAGTTAACGCTTCGGCAATATTATTTACCCCAATTTTTTCAAAAAGTTTTTTTCGGTGAAACTTCACAGTATCGGCAGTAATGAAAAGTTTTTCAGATATCTCGTTGATCGTCAAACCGCTCGCGTATAGACTTAAAATTTCATATTCCCTGGAGGAAAGCTTTATTTTTTCACTTTTTTCCCAGACATCTGTTACATAATCATACTTCAATAGGGTATCCGATCCTTCTTTGCTAAGGACAACATTTCCCGAAGCGCTGCTATTGGAAAGCGAAACGATGCATAAAGCTTTCCACACCTGCCCTTCTTCGGTAAGAAACATCGGGGTAAGTTTGTGATTGACAAGAATAAGGTTCTTTTTACCGTTGATAAGATAAAAGTCGTAAGAGATGGAATACAGTTTCCTTTCGTCTACAGGAATGGTTTCATAAAAATCAAATCCTGCTTTATTGATCTTGATCAGCATCTCTACATCTTCAGGTTTTACATTCTGAAAATAAAAAGCATAACCCAGCTCCTTTACTTCCTCAGAGCTTTTCCCACACAGGAAGAGAGGATTTTCAGAAACATATTCAAATGCTTTCGTCTGATAATTAATAACGTATAAACTTTGATAAGTGGTTCTTGCCAGTGCTTTTACAGCCTCCAGATAATCTCCGGACTGGCTGAAGTCGATGTCTGCATCCTTACTGACTTCGTTTTTATCATTAAAAAATCTATTAATTTCTTCCATAGGTTTAAAATATCAATCCGTACACTACACAAAAGAGTAGTTTTAGCTTCGATACCACAAATCTACACAAAAGTGTAGCAGTTTTCAAAATACCGTGATTTACTTTTGCGAAAAGATTTTCATGATTGTGCCTTTTTGGAAGATCGTCGCAAGATGGGTTTGAAACCAGCTTTAAAGAAGCTATCAATAAACTCCTTTACTGTTATCAATAACCATGATATAAAGAAGCTGCCAAAACAATTCGGTCATCGTAAAAAGTAGATTTCAACAATGAAGTTTTTATCGTAATCGCCTCGGATAATGGAGGATTATTCAGACTGAAAATATTATAAAACAACGGCCGAATTATAGCAGCCTTCAAAAATCAGAACACTTTATTACTGATTAATCTCTATTACTGTCTTACCAGGCAGTATTTTTTTGTCATCTACAGCCCGCTGGGAAGCCTACAATATCGCATAAATATTTTATCAAACATTATGATAAAGGAGAAAACCCAAACTGGGAAAGGCAATGTGGGAGAAAAAACTAGAATACTTTAACCTCAATCATTTAGATTATAAAAATTTGCTGCTTTATCAATACTGATATTTAATAATTTGTTAAAGATACTGTGCCCATATTATCTATAATTTTGACAAAATATCAGTTATCATGTTATACATCATTATGGTAGTTGTACTACAGGCACTTATCACTCTTACTCTATTAATCTCTCTTATCAGGAACCGAGAATCTGTACTGAATATGTTGCTATTATATATTGTGGTAGTAACCCTGGATATGGGATATGAATATTTCATTATTCAGAAGTTTGGATATGAATCCGTACTGTATGAAATACCGGGAAGCCTCCGTGTTTTTAAAGGGCTTATTTTCTTATACATTACCACCTATTTAATCAATGCCAGATGGCGGGATAAACTCAAATATCTGATTATTCCCTTAACCCTGGTTGTTATTCATCATGCGATTGCTCTTTCTGCAAAAATTTTCGGACTTTCCTGGGCCGATATCGCTATTCAATCCTATAAATCCTATTTCATTTATTATAGTTATTATTGGGTAGCCAGTCTTTCTGTATGCATTTATCTTTTAATAAAGCATCGCCACAGCAGTAATCATCCTCTGGTCAGAAATTTCCGGTACTTAGCCTGCTATGTTTTAATGGGAGTATTGGTTTTCTGGGCTGTTTATCAGCTGGGGTTAAATACATTGGTCTATCAAAAGATTTACAGCCTTTTATTTCTTATTCAATTTGGCTGGATTCTGTACGTGTATATGGTAACCTATCAAAACAACCTGAAAGAAGAGCCGCAGAACACCTATTCTCTTCCTGTTCCAAAAGAAACGTATCAATATAAAGATCTTTCAAAAATAGACTTCATTACCGTACAAAATGCTATTACTTCCTTTTATCAGGACAGTCACATTTATCTGGATGAAGAATTCACCCTGGATCAGCTTTCCAGCCATCTGAAAATAAATAAAGCAGACCTAAGTATTACTTTCAACAAGCATCTTCATTCCAACTTTCACGAATATACCAATAGAAACCGTATTTATCATTTTAAACAGATTTTATCAGAAGATCCTTCTGCCAGTGTTATTGATATTGCATTTCAGTGTGGTTTTAAATCCAAGTCTACTTTTTATAAATACTTCAAAAAGGAATTTGACTGTCTCCCCTCTCAGCTCGTTCATTAGTTACAATAATTTAATATTGGTAAAATATTGATTTACAATACAGTTCACCTCGAACTCAATGAAAGAAGTTGCATAAAATTTAAATGAACTAAAACTTTTTAGTGACCTTACATCTTTGCATGAAATTTTTACAGAGATGGCACGCAAAAGACTTTTTTTAACAAAAGCAGCATTTTTTCTACTTGGGCCTTTAGCCTTTGCACAGACAACCATTCATGGTATTGTAGTGGACAGTGAGGGAAACCTTCCCAATGCCCTGGTCTATATTGAAAATACCGGGGAAAAGGTTACCTCCAATACGGATGGTTCCTTTGTTCTTAATAATGTGTATGATGGCACTTATAAACTTGTTGTCGAATACAAGGGATATGAAAGGCTGTATATTCCTTTCTCCGTCGCAGATAAAAAGGAAACTGATCTCGGATTAATCAGATTGGGGGCAAAACCTAAAGAAAACAGTCTTCAGGAAGTGATTGTTACCAGTGTATACAAAGCATCACAGGCCAGGGCTATCACGATGAAGAAAAACTCCAATACGATTACAGAGGTTCTTTCCGCTGATGCAATAGGAAAACTTCCTGACCGTAATGCAGCAGATGCCGTACAGCGTATGCAGGGAGTATCTATTGAACGGGATATGGGTGAAGGACGCTTCGTAGCGGTAAGGGGAACACCGGTACAATGGACTGCCTCTACCCTGAATGGCAATAGAATGCCAAGTGCCAGTGGTGATAATGCCAACAGAGGAGTTCAAATGGATATCTTTCCCTCAGAGCTCATTCAGAATGTACGTTTATCTAAAGCGCTGACTCCTGATCTGGATGGTGATGCCATTGGTGGAAATGTAGATTTTATCACCAAAACCTCTCCTAATAAAGAAACCCTGGCAATAAGCATGGCTTCCGGCTACGTTAATATGTCCAAAGCCCCTACCTACAATACATCAGTAGTATACGGAAATAAAATTACTGATAAACTGAAATTTATTACCTCAGCGGTCATCTGGGAGCGCTCTACTGCCATAGATCAGATGAGGAATATTTTCAATTACGGAAACAAGGACAAAACAGCTTCCTACTCGATCAATCAGTTACAGTTACGGGATTATCAGGCCAACAGAAGAACGTTGGGATTCAATCTAGGATTGGATTATGAGATCGACAGCAGGAATAAATTATATGTTAAAGGATTGTACAGTCAGTATAAAGATGGGCAGTCCGTACGGGAAACCTATTTTAATTTCGACAGTAAAAATGTAATGCTTCAGGCCCGTCATGCAGATTATCTTACCGATCTGTATTCTATGCA
Organism: Chryseobacterium sp. KMC2; assembly: GCF_016756935.1. Classification (NCBI taxonomy): domain Bacteria; kingdom Pseudomonadati; phylum Bacteroidota; class Flavobacteriia; order Flavobacteriales; family Weeksellaceae; genus Chryseobacterium; species Chryseobacterium sp. KMC2. The sequence continues at coordinate 3,173 of NZ_JAESIT010000032.1, read as the reverse complement.
GCTGGGGGGTAACCACCAGGTAGGACAGCGTATGGAAGTCAATTGGTCATTATCCAAAGCACGTTCGGAATTCAAATTTAACTCACCTTCGAATCTTTCTCAGGATGAAAGAGGCTATCCTATGGTCAACTTCATACAGCCTATGACCTACGGAAATCTGTCTGCAGACGGAAGAAAATATAATGCGATGGATGCTCCTGACGGCGTTGGAGATACAGGAGCTTATACACTGCCCTATACCCTGCAGAGTATAGCCGCAGATAAGCTAAGATTAAACCAGATTATCCTCAGCCAGAATCATAACAGTGAAACAGACCTCCGGGGACAAATTGATTTAAAATATAAAGTATCAGACAGATTTGAGCTTAAATGGGGGACAAAATATAATAATAAAGAAAAAGTAGTCAACAGTTCTTTACTGGTCTGGATGCCCAAATCATCCCTGGGGATTCCCGGAGCACCGGTTACTTACCTGAACCAGCTGGAACGCGAAGGATTCCCTTACAGAGGAGGTTTTATGAACCCTCTTGGTAATCCATATAACTCAGTGATCATTGATCAGATCACCAACGCGCAAATTGACCAAATGTATACGACCGGTACCCAAAACAGTTTAGGCCTAATGCAGGTCAATACCAAAGACAGCAGCTCCAATATTACGAGCTCCTACAGAGGCACTGAAAACGTATGGGCAGCCTACCTGATGGGAACCTGGAAAATTACGGATCAGCTGCAGGTATTGGGAGGATTCAGAAATGAATACAATGCTATTACATTCTGGGGCAAAAAGGTAACCTCTGATCAAAATGCCAGGGCAGTAGATATTAAAGACAATAAAACATATAATGTACTGCTTCCCATGGTCAATATGAAATGGAATATCAACAGTGACCGCATCCTGAGACTGGCCTATACCCGCTCCTTCGCAAGACCTGATTTCAATGATCTGAACCCGGGAACAATCGTAAATGATATCACCAATACGATCACCCAGGGAAATACCAAGCTGGACCCTACCTTTTCGAACAATTTTGATATCATGTTTGAAAACTACTTCGGTAAACTGGATCTTATTACAGCAGGCGTTTTTTATAAAGACATCACCAATCTTATCTATAAAGATCAGTCCGTTACAGAGATTGCCGGAAGGTCTTATACTTTTACTGCCCCTAAAAACCTGGAAGGCGCTCAACTCTTCGGTTTTGAATTTGGGATCTCCAAACGTTTTGAAAATCTGCCGGGTTTTTTAAAGAATATAGGTTTTGAAGGCAACTATACTTATATCTCCTCTAAAATGGATATGCCTGTCTATGAAAACGGTAAACAGACCGGTACGATGTCTACCACTATTCCCAATCAGGCAAAACATATTTTCAATACAATACTGTTTTATGAAACCAATAAATTAATGCTTCGTCTTGCCGGAAATTATAAAGGGAATTATGTAAGTGAGATCAGGGCCGCTGCAGGCGCAGATCACTATCAGTACTTTGATAAAAACTTCACTGTGGATATTTCCACCTCATATAGTATTACAAAGAGAATACGTCTGTTTATAGAGCTTAATAATGTTTTCAATGAACCCAACCGCTACTATATGGGAGTAAAGGATCGTGTAGAAAATATTTCTTATTCAGGGATGCGCGGACAGATGGGGTTCAATTTCAATTTTTAATCAAAATTATTTATTCATATGAAAAAGTATATATATGGAGCTGCATGTTGTATGGCAGCATTAATACAGGCACAGGATAAATGCCAGAATATAAAGATCAATCAACTTCAGGTTGTAGGAACCCACAATTCATATGCCCAGCCGGCAGACCCAAGGGTATTGGAATTGGTTACTCCAATTATTAACGGTATGATGCAGAAATACAGCAGCAGCATGTCTGAAGAGCAAAAAGCTAAATTCAAAGAATACCATCCTTACGGAATGGATCTGAAAGAGGGATTGAATTACAACCACCCTGATTTTACAGAACAGCTCAATGCCAATCTCCGGGGCCTGGAAATAGATGTTTATTATGATCCGGAGGGGAAACGTTTCAGCAACCCTGCTACCTATCAGATCTTACAGGCAAAGGGAATAACTGATTTGGCGCCTATGAATACAAAAGGCCTGGACCAGCCCGGTTTCAAAGTACTGCATATGGCGGATATAGATTTCAGATCGCATTATCCCACTTTAAAAGATGCCCTCACAACCCTTCGTCAGTGGTCTGACAAACATCCGGGACATAGCCCTATCTTTATGATGATAGAGGCAAAAGATTCAGGATTCCCTATTTTTGAAAACAGCACGAAAGTTTTACCTTTTGATAAAAAAGCATACGATGAGCTGGATGAAGAAATCATAAAGTACCTTGGAAAAGATAAGATTATTACTCCCAAAGAGGTTCAGGGTAAGTATTCAACATTAAAAGAAGCTGTAACGCACCATAACTGGCCAAAGCTTAAAGAGGCTCAGGATAAATTTATCTTTATGCTGCTTCCCGGAAGTGCCGGAACTTTATCCTCTAAAAACAATCCTTATCTTATCAATGGCTCACTGAAAGACAGAATCATGTTTCTCAGCAGTGAACCTGATGATTCTTTTGCCGGTTTTATTCTTCGGGATAATGCCATCATAAGACAAAAAGAAATACAGGATCTGGTAAAGCAGGGCTTTATGGTAAGAACAAGGTCAGACATTGAAACTTATGAGGCAAAGATCAATGATACTTCACGGGCTAAAGCAGCCTTCAGCAGTGGTGCACAGGTTATCTCCACCGATTTCTTCCGCCCCGGAAATACATACGGCACCCCTTATTATGTACATCCACCTCAGGAAAAGGATTATATGAACAATCCCATCAACACTTCCTGCAAATAATAGTAAAGCCGGTTCTGTTTTCAGAACCGGCTTTTTTTAAGTGATCTCTCAGAAAACAAAAAAACCTGTAAATACTTACAGGTTTTTTTAATTGAGTTGCGATCCGGACGGGATTCGAACCCGCGACCTCCGCCGTGACAGGGCGGCATTCTAACCAGCTGAACTACCGGATCAATTTTTTAAAGAAATTGATAAAACTTCTGCGATCCGGACGGGATTCGAACCCGCGACCTCCGCCGTGACAGGGCGGCATTCTAACCAGCTGAACTACCGGATCAATTTTTTTAAAAGAAATTGA
>NZ_JAESIT010000031.1:0-36632 GCF_016756935.1 Chryseobacterium sp. KMC2 | reverse complement strand
CTGATATTTTTCAAAAAGCTGATCGAATTTGTCTTTTTGCCCATATACATTAAAAAAATGGGAGAAAGCAAGTGCGAATATTATGAATAGTTTTTTCATGAGTCAATTTTATTTTTAAGTTAATGATTAGTACTGATCAGACCTACATCTTTTTCAGTTAATAATCGTCATCTACCACTTTAGGCTGTACCAATTTTTCACTAACGTTATTTGCAAATATCTGGAATGAATACTTAGTCACATTGATGGCTTCTTCTACGTTATCAATTCTTTTACCGTTAACAATAACATAAGAATTTTCATAGCCTGTAGAATCTTTTCTTGTTTTATTGTTGAAAGAAGCGTTGTTTACATATCTCGGCTTTCTCTCTTTTTTAAGCCTTCCTCTTTTTGGCAGGATCTCATCCAATACATCTTTTTCAGCAACAGAATTCCCCTGAAAAATAGAGTCTTTTTTTGCTCCTGAGATAGAATCGGTATGATTAACTGCTACCTGGCTCTGATGATCATTATTTTCTTCTATAAAGTCAGACTTTTGTCTTAATACTTCATCTTTCACTAATTTTTCAGCATCCTGAGCACCTGTATTCTGATAGGTATTGAAAACGAATCCAATACTGAAAAGTAACAGAACAGCTGCTGCCATCCAGAACCATTTTGGGAAAGAAGGTTTATTCTTTTCTAAAGGAATAATGGGAGTTATTTTTTCTTCAGCATCTTTTTCTTCAGTCTGCTGAAGAAAGTCTTCAAAACTCCATTCCATTTTCTCCTCCTTTATATCCCGGAAGATCTCGTCGTATTTATCTTGTAATTGATCTTTTTTCATAACTCATCAGTTGTGTAATTTGTTCTTTTACTTTTTGTCTTGCCCGCATCAGGTTTACCCTTACTGCATTTTCCTCCATTTCCAGCATTTCAGAAATTTCGGAAACTTCATACTCCTCTACATCTTTCATATGGATGACCATTTTCTGTTTTTCAGGAAGCTGGTTGATAAATCCTATAATATATTCTTTAAGATTATCAATCTCCATACTGTAGAGCTCTGATTTGTGGAGCTGCATATCTGCAAATCCTATTTTCACGTTATGATGCTTCAGACGGTTCAGACATTCATTCCGGACAGATTTCAGCGCATAGGATTTAAAATTCCCAAACTGCTCAAGCTCCTCCTTCTTCTGCCAGAACTTCATCATCAGATCCTGTACAATATCTTCTGCTTCATCACTGCTCATGACGAATCTTTTCGCAAAACGATACATCTCGTCTTTGAGAATAAACACCGTATTCTTGAAAGTTTCTTGGGTCATGAGTTTTGTTTCTTATAGGTAAGACAATTGCTATTACCATTCTATTACATCGAAAATAAAAAAAACTTCAAAATAATTGAAGTTTTTTTTATTCCCAGGTTAATAGGTATCAAAAATATGTTTTAAAATCGCCTTGTCATCGTCTGTTAGAGAGACTTTTCGCCTTCCCATAGCTCTTTCTGCAACTTCATATACTTTATCCAGTTTAAACCTTTCATCATCTTTAAGCCCACCCCACGAAAAGTTTTCTACGAGATTGGGAGGAAAGCCCGGTTTAAAAATGTTAGAGGCAACACCAATAACAGTTCCTGTATTCAATTGGGTATTGATTGCTGTTTTTGAATGATCTCCCACAATCAGTCCTGCAAACTGTAAGCCTGTATCTTCAAAAGCTTTGGTTCTGTAGTTCCAAAGTTTTACGTGGCTGTAGTTATTTTTAAGATTGGAAGAATTGGTATCAGCTCCGAAATTACACCATTCTCCGATAACAGAATTCCCGATAAAGCCTTCATGTCCTTTGCTGGTGTACCCGAAAATGATAATATTGTTTACTTCACCTCCTACTTTACAATGTGGACCAATAGTAGTCGCTCCATAGATTTTGGATCCAAGATTAAATTTAGAGTCATCCCCTAATGTAATAGGACCACGAAGATTGCAGCCTTCCATTACTTCGGCATTTTTACCGATATAGATTTTTCCTGTTTTGGTATTCAGGGTAGAGAATTCAATCTGCGCTCCTTCTTCAATAAACAAATCTTTCTTATCTCCTAAGAAACCGTTGGTAGAAGAAAGCTCCTGTGAAGTTCTTCCTTTTGTAAGAAGTTCAAAGTCAAAATCAATAGCGTAATGATTGTACGTAAAAAGATCTGCAGGCTTTTTAAAGAAAATAAGCTTTTCCTTAATATCCGTCATTTTTTCAATCTGATGTAAAGAAAAATCCTTCATATTAATCCTGGCCGCCACCAATTCGTCTTCGTATACCAGCGCCTCTCCCTGCTTAAGGTCTTTGATCTGCTGAATTACTGATTCTGTAGGCAAAAAATTGGAAACTAAAAATAGGCTCTCCGTATCTTCAGGATTTTTAAACTTATTCTGAAGATAGTTTTCTGTAAAATAAGAAACTTCATTATTTCCCAGAATTTTCTGCCATCTTTCCGAGAAGGTAAGGATTCCGCATCGCATTGCTGCAACAGGGCGGGTAAAAGTAAGTGGAAGAAAGTCTTCCCAATATTGTGCGTCTGAAAATACTAATTGCATTTTGTAGAAGTTATAGATTAGAAGGTAGAAATCAGAAACAAAGGGCTGGAGGTTTTATCCTCCGAAATAAACTGCCTGTTTTCGGATTCTATCTGAAAACAAAAATACAAAAAGATGTGAGAAGTTAGAATAGAGATGGAAGATCTCCCATTTAATTTCCAGTTTCTGATTTCTAGACATAAAAAAAGTCTTCCAAAAGATTGGAAGACTTCTATATTTTGATAGCAAAAAATTACTTAGCGAATTTTTTGTATTTGTTCATGAACTTATCAACTCTACCTGCAGTGTCAACTAGTTTTACTTTACCAGTGTAGAAAGGGTGAGAGGATGAAGAGATTTCCATTTTGATTAAAGGGTACTCTTGTCCTTCATACTCGATAGTGTCTTTTGTTTCTGCAGTAGACTTGCAAAGAAACACCTCGTCGTTACTCATATCTTTGAAAACAACAAGTCTATAATTTTCTGGGTGAATTCCGTTTTTCATAATACTATTTTTAAAAAAATTAAAGTTTGCTTCCGAAATAGTAATGGATATTTCTCTGCTAATTTTAGGTTGCAAAAATACAACATTTTTTCAAATATGCAAATACTGAATTCAATATTTTTTTAATGATAAGAAATTCAAAGTATTTTCGTTAAATTTGGAACTTACTTAAACTTTAATTTCGATGAAATTCAAATTATTACTGGCTTTTTCTTTCTGGGTACTGCTTGCCGCAGTATCATGTAATAAGGACGATATTACGTTCGATGCCCCTTCACAGGAGCTGCGTTTTTCCAGGGATACGGTATTTTGTGACACAGTTTACCACCAGGTTCGTTCAGAAACATATGTTGTAAAAGTATATAATAATGAGGATAAAGATATTTTGATTCCAAGGATTAATCTTGAAAAAGGAGCTGCTTCCTTATATAGAATCAATGTAGACGGAAAACCGGGATATGACTTTAAAGATGTTCCTTTAAGAAAGAAAGACAGTCTTTTTATTTTTGTTGAAATAGCTCCTGAAGCTTCGGGGCCTGAAGCCATTGCCGAAGATAAAGTTCTTTTCACGGGACCTGCAGGCCAACAGCATGTCACTTTATTTTCTGTAGTTCAGGATGCTGAGTTTTTTATTCAGACCTCCACTAATCCTAATGTAATTACAAATCATACGACCTGGAATAATAGTAAAGCCAAAATCATCTATGGAAACCTGACTGTTAATCCGAATATCATGTTGAATATAGACCAGGGTACGAAAGTATATTTCCACCAAAACAGTGGAATGAAAATTTCCTCAGGTGCTACTTTAAATATCAACGGAACACAGGACGAACAAGTTATTCTCCGTGGGGACAGAAATGATTTGGATCATGATACCCTTCCTAAAAACTGGAATTCAATAAGAATGGAAGCCAATTCTACACTGAATATGAACCATGCAAGACTTTTTGGAGGAACCAGAGGACTGGATATGAGACAGACTACAGCGACTATTAAAAATTCATTCATCCATACCTTCTTTGAATATGGAATCTACGCAGTAGGCTCTACAGTTAATGCCAACAACCTGGTAATGAATAATTGTGGTTCATCCTGTATCGGGATTTTCAGAGGGGGAAATCACACCTATACTCATGCCACAATTGCTAATTATTCCAAAAGCATGAGTTCTTTTGACAGAACAGGGATTTTTGCAACCAATGAATGGAAAAATGATGCAGGGCAGACAGAGCAGGGAGCTTTACAGCAACTTACCCTACAAAACAGTATTGTATATTCTGACAGAGATAATTCCGTTCATTTTGAACAGACACCGGGGCAGCAGTTTGAATTCTTAATCCAAAACTGTTTATTAAAATATTCGGGAACCTCAGAAGCAGGCTTTCCTTTCGACAATAATACCAACGTGGTACAAAGTATCAAAAATGAGGACCCTCAGTTTGTCAATTATTTCATGGCTAAAATGAATTTAAGGTTAAAAATGCCTTCTCCGGCCAGAGGTAAAGGAAATGTAACCGTTGCCGGAACGGTACCTTTTGACATCGTGAATGTACCCAGAACAACTAACCCTACTCTTGGAGCTTATCAATAATGGAAATCACTCATCTACAGCAACAGGTTGACGAATGGATAAAAACCATCGGTGTACGATACTTTAATGAACTTACCAATATGGCTATGCTGACAGAGGAAGTGGGTGAAGTAGCAAGAATCATCGCCAGAAGATATGGTGAGCAGAGCGAAAAAGAAAGTGACAAAAGCAAAGATCTTGGAGAAGAGCTGGCAGACGTCCTTTTTGTTACCCTATGTTTAGCCAACCAGACAGGTGTCAATCTGCAGGAAGCATTCGACAAAAAAATGAAAATAAAAACTGATCGGGATAAGGATCGCCATCAGAATAATGAAAAATTAAAATAAGATCCCACCATCAGATTTCAGGTCCCAGACAATGAATAGCTGAAATCTGATGCCCGGATTTTGAAATATGAAGAAATAATGAAGCTAGAAAAATCAACATTAACTGGAGATAAAACGGTACAGATCAGCGGTTCGAAAAGTATTTCGAATCGTTTATTGATTTTGGAAAGTCTGTTTAGCAATATAAAAATCGGAAATCTTTCCAATTCTCAGGATACGCAATTGCTTAAAAAAGCATTATCTGCAAATACCGATGTGGTGGATATTCACCATGCAGGAACAGCCATGCGTTTTCTTACGTCCTATTATTCAATTCAGGAAGGGAAAACAACAGTTCTTACCGGCTCAGGGAGAATGAAAGAGAGACCGATCAAAAATTTGGTAAGCGCTTTGAGAGATCTTGGTGTGGACATTAAATATTTAGAAAATGAAGGGTTTCCTCCTTTAAAAATCACAGGAAGAAAAATCACTCAAACCCAGGTGAATGTTCCTGCCAATATTTCAAGTCAGTTTATTACATCGCTTCTTCTTATTGCAGGAAAACTTGAAAACGGACTGAAGATTAATCTTGTGGGCGAGGTAACATCAAGATCTTATATTGAAATGACCCTGGATATTTTAACAAAGTTTGGAATTAAAAGCAGCTTTGAAGGAAATACCATTAAAGTAGAGCCCTACCACGGGGACAGTGCATCTTCAGCATTAAGCTATGAAGTGGAAAGTGACTGGAGCTCGGCTTCTTACTTCTACTCTATCTGCGCTTTGGGTAGAAAAACCATTCATTTAAAAAGCTTTTATAAAGAATCTACACAAGGGGATTCTGCCATTGCAAAAATCTATGAAGACTTCTTCGGAATTAAAACTATCTTTTCTGAAGACGAGCATAAAATCACATTACAACCTCAGCCGGATTTTTCTTTTCCTGAAAAGATTGTGCTGGATATGAACAACTGTCCGGATATTGCACAAACGCTTTGTGTAACGGCAGCAGCACTACAAATCCCTTTTGACATTTCCGGATTGGGAACTTTAAGAGTGAAAGAAACCGACAGATTACTGGCTTTATATAATGAGCTGAAAAAACTGGGAACGGAAACAGAAATCACCGATTTAACGATCCAATCTACCCATTTTGGGAATCCGCAAGAAAATATTTCTATCAAAACCTATCAGGATCATAGAATGGCGATGAGCTTTGCTCCTTTTTGCCTGATTAAAGAACTTAATATCGAAGACGAGGATGTTGTAGAAAAATCGTACCCAATGTTCTGGGAGGATCTAGCTTCTGTCGTTACGAAATAATTTGAAAATTTAAGAATGTGGTAATTTGAATATGGAATCAAAAATCATTTCAAATTACTACATTTAATACACCATCTCCTTCCATGAAAAAATATTTAATTTTATTTTCTTTGGTACTTCCATTATCAGTTTGGGCACAATACCTGCTTCCCAATGAAGAAATCCTGTATTCTTTTGAAACGAAAACAGGAAAGAAAATGGCCTTGGTAAAAGATAAAAAGAATGAATACATTCAGTACCGTTTCGGGAGTAAAGATCATGTAGAAATGGAATTTCCCGCTGAAAAGACAAAAGACAGTTGGAAAAAGTTCAAGTACAGATCTTATATGAGAGGAGGAGGAAAACAGAATGCAGGAATGGAGCTCAACTATTTGACCTTTACCAATAAGGAGTATCAATATCAGCTTTTCCGAACATACTACGCAGAAGACAATTCCAATTCTACAGGTATTACAGTAACCGATACTAAGGGTAAAGAAACCGATATTAATGGGATCTACAAAACGATAAAGGGCTGTATGTGCCACTTGGAAGAATCCGGATTGATTGAAAAAGAAGATACCGGATTATAAATTCAAATATCTCTGTATGAAAAGTCTTTTCTCTTTTATTACTTTCTTATCCATCACTTTCTATAATGCCCAGGGCCTGAAAAATTTTTCAACACCTAAAGGATATACAAAGATTGCCGAATCTAAAGGAGATCTGGATAAGGACGGGAAAGATGAAGTGGTTTTGATATTTGATACGGATCAAAAAGCTTCCACAAGCACAGACTATCCGGAATTTAAAGATTACAAAAGGGTATTCTACATTCTGAAAAACGTGGATAACAGTCTTAAGGTCTGGAAGGAAAACTCCACCGTTCTTTTTTCAAGCGGAATGGGCTTCTATCCTGAAGAGAATACCCCTCCGGGAATTTCTATCAAAAATAACGCCCTGACCATTTCTCAGGCATTTAATACCAATTCAAGACATACCCAAAATTATAGCCATACCTTCCGGTATCAGAACGGTGATTTCTTTTTGATAGGCTCCCATGATCAATTTGAAGATACTTGTGATTTCAGTTTTTTGAATGAGATCAATTTTTCAACGGGAAAGGTTATTGTTGATAAAGAATATTCATCCTGTGATGATGAAACAAAAGCTCCCGACCCCTCTCACAAAGAGTTTACCCACAAGATGAAGACTCTTATAAAGATGAATGATTTTACCATTGGAAAGCACCGATTCAGAATTCCCGGCTCTACCGATGATTTCATTTTTTAGGAGGTATATTTTCTTCTTTTTTCCCATCATACAAATTAATTATCTCTTAAAATTAAATTAACTCCTTATATCTTGACATATTCTTATTTTTAGGTTACATAAAAATATAATAAAACTATGTTCAAGAACCACATGAGACGTTTCACAATGATCAGTCTTAGCATTGCCACCGCAAGTTTATTTTTCTCCTGCTCAGATTCGAGCATCGAAAGAGATGTAAATGATAAAGGGATAACAGCTCTAGAAAAAGCCAACTCCAGAAATGCAGCACTTCCTATAGCTATGAACAGCTGGATGTCCGGTATTCAGGATAATATTTCTATTTCAAGGATTTCTATTCCGGGAACTCATGATTCCGGTGCTACCAGAGAAATCCCTTCTAACAGTGGTACGGCAAAAACTCAAAACCTAAGTATCGGCGAACAGCTCAATACAGGAGTACGTTTTCTGGATATCCGTTGCCGACATATTGACAATTCTTTTGCCATTCACCATGGTCCTATTTATCAGAATCTGAATTTTGATGATGTACTTAATGCCTGCTACGCATTTCTGGAAAGTCACCCTTCAGAAACCATCATCATGTCTGTGAAAGAAGAATATGACGCTTCCAATACTACCAGAAGCTTTGAAAGTACTTTTGATTCGTACATTCAGAAAAATCCATCAAAATGGGATCTGGGAACCAATATTCCCACTCTTGGACAGGTAAGGGGAAAGATCAAATTATTAAGAAGGTTCTCAGCAGGAACAGCCAAAGGAATCAACGCAACTTCATGGGCAGACAATACTACATTTGAAATTAATAACAACGGTGCTCCCATGAAGGTTCAGGATTATTATAAAGTAACAAATAATGATGATAAGTGGGCCGGAATCTCTTCTCTGCTGAATGAAGCAAAGAACGACAGCACCAATAAACTTTTTGTCAACTTTACAAGTGGCTATAAACCCGGAATCTTTGGAATACCTAGCATCCCTACAGTTTCCAACAGCATTAATCCTAAATTGAAAACTTTCTTCCAAACCAATACACAAGGATCTTATGGGGTAATGCCTATCGACTTTGTCAATGCTGAACTATCTGAGCTGATCGTCAAAACTAATTTTTAGAATCTTAAGATTCTAAGAAATATAAATACAAAACCGGCTGTTTCACTTTTGAAACAGCCGGTTTTATTATCCAATTAATGCTATTTTATCTCTTGCAGATTGAGCAGATATATCAATAGTCTGCATAATCTCCCAACTGTGTGAGAGCCCAGGGTAAAATGCCCTTGAGTTTATATTTACAGATTATTTCTGAATGCCATATGCTGCCAAAATCTTATTGAAGATCTCTGTATTTTCAAACAGGCCTGTAAATTCTTTGGAATTGGGTCCGTACGCAAATACACTGGAAGGAATTGAAGTGTGATCATTGGTACTGAAGTTTCCAAATATCCACCCGTCCTTAAGGCTCCCATCAAGAAGGGTTAGCCCTCCTGTTTCATGATCACCAACAACGATCACTAACGTCTCTTTATTTTCATCAGCAAACTTCATGGCTTTCCCTACCACGTGATCAAAATCCAATAACTCAGTCACCAGCTGCTCAATATTATTGCTATGTCCTCCTCCATCTGTCTGTGACGCTTCGATCATCATAAAGAATCCTTTTTTATTGTTCTTTACCTCATTTAAGGTAAGGTCAAAAGCATCTGCCAGCCAATTTCCTCTTCCGTTTGTAATTCTCTGCGAAGCTAAAGGATCAATAATCAGTGTACGGTTGTTTATTTTACTAACAGATTTTAAATCATAGAACACATCTACTTTTGCCTCTTTAAATTTTTGCAGGTTTTCCTGGGATAATCCACTGGTAGGACCTCCGATTAAAATTTTTGTTTTGGAAGAAGCAAAGTCTTTCAGGATCGGCTCCGAGCTATTCCTGTTATCTGAATGTGCATAAAAATCTGCAGGTGTAGCATCGGTGACATCTCCAGTGGAAATCAAACCGGAAACCATTCCTTTATCTGCAATAATATCGGGAATCTGCGCCAAAGCTTTTCCCATATTGTCTACTCCCACAAATGTGTTTTTGGTTTTCACACCTGTAGCAAAAGCGGTAGAACCGGGAGCCGAGTCTGTAACATAAGCATTGGAAGAATTGGTTTTGGACAATCCTGTAGACTTCATATTAAAAACATTCAGCTTTCCTTTATTCGCTGTAAATGCAGCATAGTACTGTGGTAACGACGTTCCGTCCGGAATCAGAAGGATTACATTTTTTACTTTTTTAGCTACTCCGTCCGTTTTATAGGTCGGCGTATAGGTGGTGTATTCTTTTGTATTTTTATAAAAATTTTTAGGAATGGTATTCATGAACTTTTTAAGATCCGGAATATGATCGGTATTGATATAATCCACTCCCATATCCATGAGATTGACCCAAGCATTAGGGAAATCAGGAGCTCCGTAAAAACGCATTGGCTTTTGCTGAACATGTGCTTTTTCTACTGCTTTTTTAATCTTATCAGTTTCTTCATCCCTTGGAATTCCTTTCCCATTCCATTTTACAAGCTCAGGTAAATCTGCACTGAACATTCCTACCCTTTTCAGTTGGTCCGGAGTATAATTTTTCTCAAGATCTCCATCAAAATAAAGGTAGCTGGGATAATTTTTAAAATCACCCGGCTGAGGCCTTCCTCCCGTAATCACTATTTTAATACCTGAATCCCCTGTAATCTCAGGATATTTCTTCAAGGTATTTACCAAGGTGCTGAGACTTGTTTTGTAATCCTGTTTGATATCGATAAGCAGCTGCAGCTTTTTATTGGCATCCGGATAAATATGCCCTTTATTCAATTTAATCTGTTTGGAGATATTGTCCAGATAAAGGCTCTCTAAAGTCCGGTCTGAAGACAGCTCTTTTTCCGTATGGGCTACCCATAATTTACCTTTTACCAGAAAAACATCTGCTTCAATAGAGCCAAAATTAGCATAATAAGCCTGCCAGAAAGGGATTTCCTGCATATAATCATTATGTGAATGGGCATTGCCTACACTATAGTTTACATAATTCTGTGCCTGATTCTCAGAGAAAACAGCCAGGGCTAATACAGCCAAAATTTTTGATAGTTTCATAATACCTTTGAAAAAAACTATATCACCACAGCAATGCTGTGATGACATAGTGGATAATATATATTAGATTAACATTTTACCAACCTTCGTTTTGTTTAATAACATTATGGCTGTTTACAATTTCAGCTTGCGGAACGGCCCATACATTATGTACTGCAGGGTTAAAGTTTCTTGCCGCCCATACTTCCTGATTGTTTATCCCGTGAAGGGGTTTTGCATACGTTTCTTTAGCATCTCCCCAACGGACAAGATCTCTGTGTCGGTCTGCCCATTCTCCTGCTAGCTCACAACGTCTTTCGTGCTTCAGGTCAGCCATAGTACATCCGAATTTTGGAGCTAAACCGGCACGTTTTCTTATCATATTGATTTCCACGTCAGCATTGCTGCCTTTCATCAGTAAAGCTTCTGCCTTGATAAGGATTACCTCAGCATAACGCATAATCGGAACGGCAAGATCTGTACACGGATAATCTCCGTTAGCACTTACGTGGCCACTGTTCAGCTGATATTTAAAAGCATCCATGTATTTATTAAACTGATAACCGGTAAGGGAATTGGAAGAAGCATAGGTTCTTTCAGTTCCGTTAAAAGTAAACTTATCGCCCAGTTTCAGAATCGTTGTACTTCTTCTGAGATCCCCAGCTTCATATTCATCATACAGTTCTTTTGTCGGCTGGAAATATCCCCATCCATTATATTCTCCCCATCCTTTGTTTTCAAGCATTACTCCCGGAAGAATACTTCCCACTGAATTAAATTTAGGGGTACTTGGTATTGACCATATATATTCTGAGCTATAGTTATTTTCGGCTTTAAAGACATCTGTATAATTGTTCAACAGGTTTCTGTTTCCTTTTGTCATGACTTCATTAGCCCAATATTCTGCATTCTGCCAGTCTTTCATAAACAGATATACTTTTGCTAAAAGTGCCCACGCTGCAGCTTTATGGGGTCTTCCGAAATCCTTTGCCGGAAGCTCAGCCTGAGTTGGCAATAATTCGGCTGCTCTTTTAAGATCATTCACAATATAGTTGTAATTCACCATCACATTAGCCGCTCTTGGAATAGGATTGGGATCCGGTTCTTTTGTGCGGTCTATAATAGGAATACCTGCTTTTTCATTTCCATAGTTATACGCCAGTTCAAAATACATCCGGCTGCTCATAAATAAAGCTTCACCTAAATATTTATTCTTTATAGCTGCTGAAGTCTGAATATTATCAACGTTACGGATCACACGATTGGCAACTCCGATCACATTATATCTTTTGTTCCATTGGGTTTCCAGATCTCCTGCTGCGATATAATTGCTGCTGAAGTTCTTGGCATTATCTGCCTCACTCTTTGCTCTTCCTGTTACCATATCATCACTGGCATTAATGAACCAAAAGAATCCTCTTCCGTAAAATTCTCCGTCAGACAGAGGTTTATACATGGCATTGGCACCGGTAATCAGATCATTTTCCGTTTTCCAGAAACTGGCTTCCGTAGGAGTTCCTTCCGGCTGAACATCCAGCTCTCCTGTACATGATAAAAGCATTGCCGATATTCCTGATACTAAAAATATTTTATTGAAAAATTTCATTTTTTTACTTTTTGTTGTTTAAAAATTATAATCCTATTTCCACCCCGAAAATAAATGAGCGTGACTGTGGATATCTTCCGGTATCTACACCATAAGAATTCATTCCTACTTCAGGATCAAAACCTGTATATTTAGTAATAGTGAAAAGATTATTGGTGGTCACATAGATTCTAACCTTATTCACATCCAGCTTTTGGTAAAGCTCTCTCGGTAACGAATACCCGATAGTCAGGTTTTTCAGTCTTAGATAAGAACCATCTTCCACATAGAAGTCTGATACCTTGGAATAGTTTCCACTTGGATCACCATGTACAAGCCTTGGAATATCAGTATTGGTATTCTGAGGAGTCCAGGCATTCAGGATATCTCTGTCCATATTATAATTCTGCCCTGTTCCACCTGGATTTAAGGAAATAAACTTCATCCCGTTAAAAATCTTATTCCCGTATACTCCCTGTAAGAAAATATTAAGGTCAAAATTTTTCCAGGTCATATTGTAAGAAAATCCATAAGAGAATTTAGGATATGGACTGCCCAGATTTACAAAATCCTGGTTGCTCAGTACCCCTGTATTTCCATCTTTCTTCAGGAATTTAATATCTCCGGGTTTTGCATTGGGTTGAATTAAATTTCCGTTGGCATCTTTATAATTATTAATCTCATTCTGAGACTGGAAAATCCCACCTGTCTTATATCCGTAAAAAGAATATAAAGGATCTCCTATTTTTATACGGGTTGGTTTCAATACACCTCTCACTCCATTGTCATTAACAAAAATTTCATCTACATCAGCAAGTTGCTTCACCGTGTTTTTTAGTTGACTAAAAGTAACTCCCACTGAATAAGTAAAATCCCCGGTCTTCTTACCATTATAGTTAATTCCTACTTCATAGCCTTTATCCTGAAATAATCCGGCGTTTACATACTGGTTATTATAGGTAGCTGTACTGGGTAAGCTCACATTAAAGATCTGATCTTTAGAATTTTTCACGAAGTAATCAAACTGTAAAGAAAGACTGTTGTGAAGGAAAGAAGCATCTACCCCAAAGTTAGTTTGTTCAGATTTTCCCCACTTCAGATCCGGATTGGGACGCGTCGTAGCATAATAAGCAATATTCTGTGAAGGGTCCTGTCCAAAAATCACATTGTTATCTCTTGTCATTAACGGATTAACTGCCTGAGGAGAAATACCTCCAAGATTTCCCAGAATACCATAGCTTCCCCTAAGTTTTAAGTTTGACAACCAGGAAATATCATTCATGAAATTTTCCCTGGATACTACCCAAGCTCCGGAAACAGCATAGTAATTAGCAAAACGGTTCTGCTTTGCCACTAATGAAGAACCATCACGCCTTCCCAGCAAACTGATGATATACTTCCCTGCATAATCATAATTTAGCCTTGCCAGATAAGATACCAAAGCCTGTTTGAATCTATAGCTGGATACTTCTTTATTGGTATCTGCTGCATTCTGAAGATGCTGGAAAACATCTGCCTCACTTCTGAAATCAAAGGATTTTGCAAGGAATCCATCCTCCACAGTTTTCTGAAAAGTAAAACCTGCCAGGAAGTCGAAATTGTGTTTACCTGCAGTAAACTTATAGGTAAGAAGCTGCTCTGCAAGGGCAGTAGATGTATTATTAGACTGATATTCTAAATTGTTTGTATCAAATATTTTCCCAACCTCCAACACCCTGGAGGTAAAATTCTTTACGTTTCCAATTTTAAATGTCTGTGAGAAATTGGAACGGAATTTCAAATCTTTTGCCAGCGTAATTTCGGCATATGGATTAATTAAAATTTCATGGGTAGGATTCCTGATATTGATCCTCTTAAGATAGGCTACCGGATTGATCATATCTCCGTAACCACCGGCCACATCAATGGGTAATCCTGAAAAAGCACCTGTTGGGGTATACACCGGAACATTCGGTGGATAATACATCGCCGCAATCAGAGCTCCCGTATATCCACTTTTAGTATCTGCTGTATTTCCATCAGAATAATTGTAGTACATATTCTCACCAATCGTCAGCCAGTCTTTCACCTTATGCTCAGAGTTCACTCTGAAATTATATCGCTTTGCCTGAGTATTCAATAAAATCCCTTCCAGTGCTCTGTGGTTCATTCCCACATAAAATCTGGACTTTTCTCCACCACCGCTTAAATTAAGATTATATTCCTGAATCGTTCCTGTACGGAAAATCTCTTTCATCCAGTCTGTCCTGGTAATTCTTCCGTCAGGATATTTTTCAGGATTAAAAGCAATGGGTAAGCTCCCCAGCTTACCTGCGTTTGCATAAGCCTGGTACATCACATCCTGAAATTCAGCCGCGTTTAAAGACTCTTTCAATCGCCAGGCCTCGTTAATACCATATTTAACGTCAAAGTCTACAGTGAGAACTCCTTTTTTTCCTTTTTTAGTGGTAATAAGAATTACCCCTCCGGAAGATCTTGCTCCATAAATTGCTGCAGAGGCATCTTTAAGAACTGAGATATCCTGAATATCATTCGGGTTAATAGATGGAGTTCCGTTGAAAACCACTCCGTCTACCACGTAAAGAGGAGTTTCTCCGTTAATACCACCTAAACCACGGATATTTACTTTGGGAGAACCGTTAGGATCACCTCCTTCATTCACTACCGTTACTCCGGGAGCTTTCCCCTGAAGGACCTCTCCTACTCCTGACAGAGATCTGGAAGTAAGCTTATCTAATGAAGCTTCGGTAACAGCACCGGACACTTTGCTTTTTTTCTGTGTTCCGTAACCTACTACAATAACTTCATCAATGGCTTTTTCTTTTAAGCTGTCTTTTTTTTGAGAAAGAAACATCGGTGAAACCGATATCGCACCAATAAGTAAAACCCTCCCCGTCAGATAAGAAACTGAAACAGGGACTTTAAATACATTCATGACATCCTTTTTAATTAGATGCAAAATTAGACCAGCCCAGACCCGGACAGCATTAAGATTTCCTTATGTTTTTATTAAGAAATTTTAGCTTAATCCGATATTCACATACCACACACGAAATACAACACACTGATTACAAAATAGATAAACAAATAAAGTAATCATTCCATTTATATTATGGACAGCATTAAGATTAATTTTAGTTTAAGTTTAATCATTCCGGGACAATATCAAACAACAGATACCCCATCATCTTATATTCAGATATAATAAATAACAGACTTCCCTTTTCTTTTTTTACATTTGCTGAAAATAGAGCTTTCTTTAAGCATACTGATACAATGAACCTCATCAGACTGTTTAAAAAGGAATAAAAGAACAATTAAATCATACAGATTAAATGACCATTATCATCACAGGAACATCGTCAGGAATTGGTTTTGCATTGGCCGAATATTTTGGTAAAAAAGGGAACAAAGTATATGGTTTAAGCCGAAAACATACGGAAAGTCAATACTTCACATCTATTCCAACGGATGTTACCGATAATACAGCTGTTCAGAATGCTATTACAGAAATTTTAAAATCAGAAACAAGAATCGATGTTCTGATCAATAATGCAGGAATGGGAATGGTAGGCGCGGTGGAAGATTCTACCAAAGAGGATATTTTAAAATTATTCAGTCTGAATCTGGCAGGCCCTGTTCAGATGATGAGCGCTGTTCTTCCGAAAATGCGTGAGCATCAATTTGGAAAAATCATTAATGTTTCCAGTATCGGAAGTGAAATGGGACTTCCTTTCCGTGGTTTTTATTCGGCATCAAAATCGGCATTGGATAAAGTAACTGAAGCGATGAGGTATGAAGTCTATCCCTGGAATATTGATGTTTGTTCTCTCCATTTGGGTGATATCAAAACCAATATTGCGGAGAACAGGGTGATGGCTCAGGTTTCAGAGCCTTATGCAACTGTATTTGATAAGGTATATGCTTTAATGAACTCTCATGTCAATGATGGAACAGAACCTGTGGAAGTTGCAGAATATATAGAAAAGCTTTTAGGAAAAAATAAATGGAAAGCTCATTATTATTTTGGTAAATTCGGGCAGAAAATTGGAGTTCCGTTGAAATGGATTCTTCCCCAGGGAGTTTATGAGAATTTAATGAAGAAATATAATAAACTGGACTAGTTTCAGTTATTAAAAAGTTATTTATATTTTAAACGATTAAGGTATATTGAGTTGTTAAGAATGAGGATAAGTTTCGCTTATCCTGTTAATTTACTAAAGTCAGAGTGACTGTCTGTACCTCAAGATAATTCTTAATGATGTAAGCCCAGCTAAAATTGAAGTTATTTCTGAAAATATTTTTTGTACTGTTCTGCGTTTTTATCCAAGCGCAGAAAAAACATTATTGGCTTATTGACACGGAAACAAAGGTTAAGAAAAAGGTCAAAGACTCGGCATCTGCTGTAAAGTTTCTGGATTCACTGGCCCAGAACAATTATTTCTTCACGCAGCTGAAAGAGGTAAAAATAAAAGGAGACAGCACTGAAATTTTTTTCGACAAAGGCAAGAACTATAACGAAACTTATGTAGACCTCTCCGATTCTATCGTTCAGAAGCTAAAGGTTCAGAAAGATTTTTTCACCAAAAATTTAGATTCCACCAAAAAAAGCATCAACAAAAAATATATTGATGACGGTTATTCCTTCAGCAGGATTAAATCAAAATACAAAGGCAAAAAAAACGGATTTCCCGTTATAGAACTGGATATCAATAAAAATGATAAAAGAACGATTGACGGATTTGTAGTCAAAGGTTATGAAAGAGTTCCAAAAAGATTTATTAAAAATCTGGAAAAAGAATTCAAGGGAAAAACCTATGATGATAAAAACCTTATAGCTGTCAACAAAAGTTTTCAGAGCCATCCTTTTGTAACATTAGAGCGCCAACCTCAGACTTTATTCACTAAAGATTCTACGAATATTTACCTGTTTCTGGAAAAGAAAAAAACCAATACTTTCGACGGGGTAATAGGTTTTGGAAATGATAAAACAAATAAGTTTACCTTAAACGGAACCATGAATGTGAACTTCAGAAATATGTTCAATGGTTTTGAAGCTATTAGCTTATACTGGCAGAGAAACCCGGATAGAGGGCAGACTTTTGATCTCCAGGTTGATATTCCTTATCTTTTCAAATCCAATATCGGACTGAATACAAAGGTGAATATTTACAGACAGGATTCTACTTTTGCCAATGTTAAATTCCTTCCTGCCTTTTATTACCACCTCAATAACCGGAATAAAGTCGGTCTGCGTGGAACTTTAGAAACTTCAAGTATTATCGACTCTTTATATACCCAGGGAAAGGATTATAACAAAAGAGGGATAGGAATCTGGTATGAGATGACAGAGCCTACTGACATTGATCTTTTCCTTTATAAAACAAAGATCAGTGCAGGATATGATTTTTTAACAACAACCTATACAAAAGATAATATCAAAGCGACCCAAAACCAGTTCTACTTTTATGGGGAGCACAATTACCATATTTCCGGAAATCATTTTCTTAATATAAAAGGTGAAGGCCGGATGATGGATTCTAAAATGGAATTTTCCACCAATGAATTATTCCGTTTTGGAGGCTGGAATTCCATGCGGGGTTTCAATGAGAACTCCCTTGCAGCAGATTATTTCTATTATGGAGGTTTAGAATACCGGTACTTAATTGGTAATCAGGCATTTTTTGATCTCTTCGGACAGTACGGACAGCTCAACAATAAATCACTGAATGTAAAGCCCAAACTCTACAGTGTCGGGCTTGGTTTTAATTTCTTTATCCCCATAGGATTGATGAGTTTCCAGCTTTCCAATGGTAATGAATTTGGAAATCCGTTTAAGTTCAACGATATTAAAATTCACTGGGGAATCCTGAGCAGATTCTAAAAATTCCTTTTTCCTTCATTTTCGGAACTCTTTAATAAATAAAATAAAGTGAAAAATATCTTCTAAATATTGCTTCTTATTTTACCATTTTATTAATTATTATTGTTAAAAAATATTAAAATCGTATTTTTAATTTAACATAATATTAAAATGCTGGTAATAATGTCAGGGTATATTTGCCTTCAAAAAAATGAAGAAGACTTTAGCTACTTTTGCAATTTCTCTGCTTCCTCTTTACTTTACAGCTCAGGAAATTAATATTTCAGGAAATGTAAAATCTGAAAACGGAACAAGTGTTTCCGGAGTCAATATCACTGACAAAAACACCGGTAAAACGGCAAAAACCGATGATCTTGGTAATTTCACCATCTCGGCTAATCCCAAAGACATTCTTGAATTTTATGCTCCGGACTTTTCTTTATACACTATAGAAGTTTCTTCAAAAAAACAGTATACGGTGACCCTGAAAAAAGTAAATGAAAAACAACTTGAAGGTGTTGTTATCACAGCTTTGGGGATTGCAAAGAAGAAGGAAAAGATTGGGTATTCTACCCAGGAAGTAGGCACCAAACAGTTTGAAACGGTTACTACACCAAGTATAGGAAATTTATTTTCCGGTCAGGTAGCCGGTCTTAATGTATCCAATCCTACCGGAATGCAGCAGGCTCCGGATTTTACTTTAAGAGGAAACTCCAATCTGGTTTTTGTGATTGACGGGGTAATTGTAGAAAAAGAAGTTTTTCAAAACCTGGATCCAAACAATATTGAAAACATCAACGTTCTGAAGGGAGCTACCGCTTCTGCATTATATGGTTCCAGAGGAAGGTATGGAGCTGTTCTTATTACCACTAAAAGTACTAAAAAGAAAGGCTTTTCTGTAGAATTCTCACAAAACACCATGATTACCGGAGGCTTTACCAATCTTCCGAAAACCCAAACTGAATACGGAAACGGATCCCATGGAAAGTATGAATTCTGGGATGGAGCAGATGGTGGTGTGAATGACGGAGATATGATCTGGGGTCCAAAATTCACTCCCGGACTTCAAATCGCACAATGGAACAGCCCTATAAGAGATAAAGTAACAGGTCAGATTGTCCCTTGGTATGGAGCCGTGACAGGAACCCAGTACAATGATAAATCAAGATATGAAAGAGTTCCCATCGACTGGAAGTACCATGATAATTTAAATACATTTCTGAAGCCGGCAGTTATCAACAATAATAACTTCTCTATAAGCTATAAAAACAATCAGGATATATACAGACTTTCGGGGAATTTCATGAATTATGATGACCGGGTTCCCAACTCTTATCTACAGCGTTACGGTGTGAATTTTTCTTCGGAAAATCACTTAGGGGAAAAGCTGATCTTCAATACAAAATTTAATTTCAACCAGACCTTTACACCGAGTACCCCCAATTATGACTACAATCCAAGCGGACATATGTATACCATTCTGATATGGATGGGTGGTGATGTTGACGGAAATGCACTGAAAAATCATATGTGGGTTCCTGGAAAAGAAGGTACTTCACAGGCAAACTGGAATTATGCATGGTACAATAACCCATGGTTCGGAGCTGAATATTATAAGAATAAGAACAGAACTAATATCATCAATGCTCAGGCCGGTCTGGAATATAAGGCTACAAAAGATTTCTCCGTAAAAGGTAAGATATCTATTGTTGAAAACCACAATAAACAGGAAAAATTAAGTCCTTATTCTTATTTCAATTATGATGCTCCAAGAAGTGGAGGGTATATCCTTAATGATTCTAAAACATGGAACCTCAACTATGATGTATTGGCTACTTATAAGAAAAAGATATCTGAAAACTTTGATTTTACCATCAATGCCGGAGGTTCTACATTCTACTATAAAAATAATATAGACAATAAATCTACCGATGGATTGAAAGTTCCGGAACTGTATACGCTTGACAACTCTATTGGGGCTATAAAATATTACTCCTATCTTAAAGAAAAACTGATTTACAGTGCCTATTCAACCATTGATATCGGATTGTATAACGCCTTTTTTATCAATATTTCCGGTCGTAATGACTGGTCTTCTACGCTGCCTAAGGCAAACAGATCTTATTTCTATCCGTCAGCTTCCGTTAGTGCTGTCATTTCCAACCTTGTCAAAATGCCTGAAGCGATTAATCTCTTAAAGCTTTCCGCATCATGGGCAAAAGTAGCGTATGACTTTAAACCTTATTCTACCAGAAACTATTATGCAAATAACGAAGGAATTACCTTTAATGGAAATCCTACCTTTTATTACCCTACTATTCTGAATATTGAAAACTCTTTAAAGCCTGAACAAACCAAGTCTTATGAATTGGGAGTAAGCGCAGGGTTGTTCAAAAACAGGGTTAGCTTGGATGTCACGTATTTCAGAACTCTGGATTATAATAATATCCTTAAGTTTCCAAGTGCTCAATCATCAGGTTTTACCTCTCAGTATGTCAACGGGAATGAATATACAACAAAAGGACTTGAAATTTCATTAGGATTAGTTCCGGTAAAAACCAAGGATTTCACTTGGAAATCACTGATCAACTGGAGTACTTATGAACAAAAGCTGACTTCCATTTATGATAATATGCCCAACTACAACAATATCAAGCTTGGCGAAAGAATGGACAGCTACTATGATTATACCTGGCAAAAATCTCCGGACGGAAAAGTTATCCTTGATGCAAAATCAGGTATGCCAACGAGAGCAAATGCACCGAGTAACTTAGGGCACTTCAACCCGGACTGGACTTTCGGATTTAATAACAACTTTAAATATAAAAAGATATCCTTAAATATTGGAATCGACGGAAGTATTGGTGGGATAATGAGATCTCAGGTAGTAGAAAAAATGTGGTGGGGAGGAAAACATCCTAACTCTACCGCTTACAGAGATCAGGAATATGCCAACCCGGGAACTTACTACTTCGTTCCGGACGGAGTGAATTATAATCCAACTACAGGACTTTACACCCCTCATACCAAAGCAATCAGTTTCCAGGATTGGGCACAAAATTACCCTTATCAGGCAAGAGTTACCCAGGATGAAAGTGATGTATTTGCCAATGTCTTTGACAGAACTTTTATCAAACTAAGATCTGTCATTCTGGAGTATGATTTTTCATCGTTACTCAATCCGAACGGAGTAATCAAAAGCTTTACCGCAAACATTTCGGCTTATAATCTGGCGATGTGGAAAAAATCTAAAAACCTTTATTCCGATCCTGACTTCCAGATCAAAACAGGCAGAGAAGGAGACATCAGTAATGATATCCAGGATCCTTCAAGCAGATGGTTTGGAATCGGATTTAATCTTAAATTTTAATTAAAGTACAGAATACAATGAAAAATAATATAAATGGTATCACTAAGACTGCATTGCAAAATGGTAACACTGCGAAATGGTTCACTCTAAAATCGCTGCTTATTGCCGGAGCTCTGGCCTTAGTATCGTGTGAATCCAGTCTTGATACGATCAATGAGAATCCAAATGATAAGGCTAGTGTAGATCCCAAAGTACTTCTGACCTATGTTTCAAAAGACGCTTTTCAGATAAACGGTGATAATATGTATGCTTCCCGAATGATGATCGGAACGGATGGCGAGAACACCTACCAGTATATGAAATGGAATGATACCTCTTTCGAAGTCTATACAAAAGGGCTTTTGAACACGGTAAAAATGATGCAGGAAGCTGAAAAAATCAACAATAAAAATTATGTGGCCATCGGTAAATTCTACAGAGCCTATTATTTCTTTAATTTAAGTTTAAAAGTTGGGAGTATTCCTTACAATGAAGCTATAAAAGGAGAATTTGGAATTACCCAGCCCAAGTATGACAGCCAGGAAGCTGTAATGTCCGGAATTTTATCTGAACTGAAAGAAGCCAGCAACCTTATCAATTCCAATGATAAGATCGAAGGTGATATTGTCTATAACGGAGATGCTGCCAAGTGGAAAAAGCTGATCAATGCTTTCCGTCTGAAAATACTCATCACAATGTCTAAAAAAAGCACGGTTGGAAACTACAATATCGCCACAGAGTTTGCTTCTATTACAGGAAGCCAGCCTTTGATGACCTCCATTGCCGATAATGGTGAACTTAAGTTTGCAGATGCTGCGGACAGCCGGTACACTATGTTTAACAACAGTGGTTACGGATCTAGTTTATACATGGCTGATTATTTTATCAATATGTTCAAGACCAGACAGGACCCACGTTTGTTTACATTCGCAGCCCAGACTACCGGTGCAAAAGAAGCAGGAAAAGCAATTACTGATTTCACAGGATATAACGGAGGAGATCCTACCTCTTCTTATTCTGATAATGCAGCATTAATCACAGCAAAAAATATTTCTAAGGTAAATGACCGTTTTTATAAGGATCCTACCAATGAGCCATCATCAGTTTTAAGCTACTCTGAACAGGAGTTTATTCTGGCCGAAGCTACAGCAAGAGGCTGGATTTCCGGATCGGCAAAAACACATTATGACAATGCCATTAAAGCAAGTTTCAGTTTTTACCAGACCTATGTAAAAAATCCTAACCAGTATTTTGCAGGGTTCAATGTGAATCAGTATTTGGCAACTCCATTGGTAGTTTACGATGATGCCGCTCCTCTACAAAATCAGCTGGAAAGAATTGTCACTCAAAAATACATGACCATGTTCCACCAGGCACAATGGACCTCGTATTATGATTATCTGAGAACAGGTTATCCAAATTATCCTCTGAAGGCCGGAGTTCCTGCTCCATTCAGGTTCAGATATCCACAGTCTGAGTACAATTACAACAGCTCTAATCTAAAGTCTGCCCTTTCGGCACAATATGGAGGAAATGATAATATTAACTCCAAACCTTGGTGGCTTCAGTAAGATTTTAATTATTTTTATATTCAACAAGAAATCGCAGGAAAATCCTATTAACTTGCGGTTTCTTTCTTATTACGATTGAACATGAACAGAAGAGAATTTTTAGAAAAATCGAGCCTTTTATTGGCCGGATTGGGAACTTCAAGCGTTCTTCATCCTTCTATCTTAAAAGCTTTAGCCATTGAACCGGCGGCACTGTCTACTTTTTATGATGCAGAACATGTTGTCATCCTGATGCAGGAAAACCGTTCTTTTGATCATGCTTTTGGTGCTCTTAAAGGAGTAAGGGGATTTTTAGATCAAAGGGCTTTTGTAAAACAGGACGGACAGTCTGTTTTTTTTCAAAAGGATAACAACGGAAAATATGCCGCTCCTGCCAGGCTGGATCTTAAAAATACAAAATCCACATGGATGAGCTCCCTACCCCATTCATGGTCTGATCAACAAAAAGCCTTAAACAAAAGAAAATATGACCAATGGCTTCAGTTCAAAGCCTCAGGAAATAAAGATTATAAAAACATCCCGCTTACTTTAGGATATTACAACCGTGAAGATCTCCCGTTCTATTATCAGCTAGCCGATGCATTTACTATATTCGACCAGTATTTCTGTTCTTCACTTACCGGAACTACTCCCAACCGTCTCTTCCATTGGTCGGGATCTCTTAGGGAACAGCAAAATGGTAAGGTAAAAGCCAATGTTTATAATGACAATATTGATTACGATAAGGCCAGGCAAGCCAAATGGAAAAGTTTTCCCGAAATTTTAGAAGAACAGAATGTTTCATGGCGGATTTATCAGAATGAAATAAGCCTGCCAAAAGGAATGTCCGGGGAGCAGGAAGCATGGCTAAGTAACTTCACAGATAATCCTATTGAATGGTTTTCAAATTTTAATGTTAAATTCTCAAAGGGGTATTTTCAAAATATTCCCAATATCATCAGCTATCTGAAAAAAGAGATTGAAAAAAATCCCGATCAGAAAATAAGACTTGAAGCTATCATTACTGAATTGCAGGAAGATCAGGTAAAATATCATCCTGATAATTATTCAAAACTTTCCCAAAAGGAAAAAAATCTTCACGAAAAAGCGTTTACCAACAATTCTAATGATCCTGATTTCTGGAATCTGGAAATTGGAAAAGACGAAAACGGAGAAAGATTAGTCGTTCCAAAAAGTGATGTCCTGTTCCAGTTCCGAAAGGATGTAGAGGAGAAAAAACTTCCCTTGGTCTCATGGCTGGTAGCGCCTGAACATTTTTCCGATCATCCGGGATCTCCATGGTATGGGGCATGGTATATTTCTGAGGTTTTAAATATTCTGACCAAAGATCCTGAAACCTGGAAAAAGACCATATTCATCATTAATTACGATGAAAACGATGGATATTTCGACCACGTCCTTCCTTTTGCTCCACCCGTAAATCCAAGTCAACCGGTTGATATGAATGGAAAAGAAGGAGTGGAATATGTGGACAAATCTCAGGAATATATGTCTAAGCTCTCATTACAGGATCATGAAAGAATTGAAGGTACCGTAGGTCTGGGATATAGAGTTCCTATGATCATTGCTTCGCCATGGACAAAGGGAGGTTTTGTGAATTCAGAAGTGTCGGATCATACTTCTGTACTGCAGTTTCTTGAAAATTTTATCAAGAAAAAATTCAAGAAAGATGTTCATGTGGACAATATCAGTGACTGGAGAAGAGCTGTTTGTGGAGATCTTACTTCTGCTTTTAACTCTCCGAATGTAAAAGCTCCTCAAATGGACTATCTGAATCAAAAAGATTTTGCAAAAACCATTAATGCAGCCAAAAACAAACCAGTTCCTGATTTGAAATGGTATTCTGAAAATGAACTTAACGGTAATTTACTTGAGATTCAGGAAAGAGGTTTGAAACCATCCAATCCGCTTCCTTATCATTTCCATGTTAATCTGGAAGGAGGAAAGATCAGAATGTCCAATTTAAAAGACAATGGTGTTCCTTTGCTGTTGTATGACAGAACCCAATTCAACAGTACAGATTATCATTTTTCATATGCTTTATATGCCAAACAGGAGTTATCGCACCCTGTACGTGCTGCTATTTATGATTATGAAGTTTTCGGTCCTAATGGATTTTTCAGAAAATTTAAAGGAAATTCCAACCCGGAAATAGAGGTTATGCTCATCAATCATACTCCCAAGAACCAGGTAGAGCTGATTTTCAGAAATAATCAAAAAAGAAATATTTCGATACATTTAGAAGACCTGTATGAGAAAAACAAGAAAACTATATCCCTGCATCAACCTGAAGAAAAAATACTGATTGATCTCAGTAAAAACAAAGGCTGGTATGATCTAAAAGTAACCATGGAAGATTATAGCTGGCATTTTGCAGGAAGAACAGAAACCGGAAAAATTTCGGTCTCAGATCCCCATTGGGCTTAAAATATTCTCAATAATTTCACAAAAATCCTGTACAAAACGTACAGGATTTTTTTCATATTACGCCTCACAAATTCTTTATTATTCCTCAATCATATTCAAATATTAAGATGTGGTATGTAATAATATAAAAAAACATGTGTATTTTTTTCATAGTATGTTGAATTTTATTAATTTCACTCAACTAATTATTTACATCATGAAAAAATTAAAATTAACAATGGCAATGTCTTTATTAGCAGTTGCTGTATCTACTACTATCAGTGCACAAGATACCAATACTGATAGTCATACGATCACCATTTCAATTCCTGAAGTTGCACTGGTTGACATTGAACCTTCTGCTACTAAAAACCTTACACTGGGATTCACAGCTCCTACTGAAGCCGGAGATCCTATTATTCCAAGTACTGCCAACACTACGCTTTGGCTCAATTATTCTTCTATCAAATCTGTTGCTGATCCTACACGTAACGTAACTGTAAGCCTTAATGCCATCATTCCTGGCGTAGATATTCACGTAACTGCAGCTGCAGCTACCGGAGCCGGGGCAGGAACATTAGGACTATCTGCAGGATTATTAACATTAAGTGCAGCTGACCAAACTATTATTTCAGGTATTGGAAGTGCCTACACAGGTAATGGTGCCAATAACGGACATAATCTTACCTATGCTCTTGCTGCAGGAAGCGGGCCTGGGGGAGTCGCAGCTTATGCAGATTTACAGGCAACAGCCAGTACACTAGCTACCGTTACTTACACCATATCAGACAACTAGAATTTAAATAAAATTCAATTCTGTATTTCAAAAACAAGAAGAAATTGCCTGTCAGTTTCTTCCTGGTTTTGTATTATTTAATGATTTAATCCAAACTTTATATAATGATAAAGCGTATTCTTCTTTTTATCACCCTGATTTTGCAGTTTAGCTTTTTACATGCCGGCATTGTGATTCTCAACGGGCTTACGCATTCTTATAAAATAGAAAACGGAAAAGTTTACAAAGGGAAAATAGGTATCGAAAATACTGGAAATACGGCTCAAAGTGTAAAATTATTTTTGCAGGACTTCGCCTACAATGCCGATGGGACCACCCATTATACAGCATTACATACCAATAAAAGGACTAATGGTGACTGGATTAAACTGAATACAAATCTAATCACGCTGAAAGGGAAAGAAAAAACAGAGGTATTTTATGAAATCACCGTTCCTGATCAGGTGGTAGATCCGGGTAGTTACTGGAGTGTAGTGATCGTAGAACCTGTGGATGATATAAAGCCCAGTGATAATAAACCCGGAGTGAATATCACCTCTGTAATACGGTATGCTATTCAGGTCATCACAGACTATGAAACAGAAAAGGCCAAACCGGACCTTAAGTTTGAAAGTGTGAAAGTAGAAAAAGAAGATGGAAAGCAAACCGCAAAAATTGCCATAGCCAATAAAGGAAACCTTTACTGTAAACCAACAGCCTCTATTGAAATCTACAACCGTAAAACAGGAGAAAAATTGGGAACCTATGCAAGTTTAACAATGGGGCTACTCCCTTCTACCTCTAAAACATTTTACATCGATATCAGTAAAATACCACCGGATAAATACCGTGCTATGATAATGGCCACAGACGAGGAAGAGAATGCTTTTGCACTCAATGTGGATTTAGAAGTAAAAAATGATTAGAACTTGGACATTATTTATTACCCTACTCTTTTTCCCGGTATTTATTTTTTCTCAGAAGCAGTCAGAACGATTGATCAGTAAAAAAGATAGCCTAATGCCGGGAATGTCTACGTCTATTCCCTTTACATTAGAAAATAACTCGGATGAGAGCAAAATCTATGACATTTCAACTACTGTTTCAAATCCACTTATTACCCCAATTTTAGAAAAGGGAGAATTCCAGATTGCTCCTCATGAAACTTCAGTATATCTTGTTCCTTTACGCATTGCAGCAGAAACCGCCCAAGGTTTCTATTCAGTAACATTATATATTACAGACCGTCATACCGGAATATCCTTTGTAAAATCCTCAAAAATTGTAGTTTCCGGCAATAGAAAGCTATCTGTGACCGGATTAGATTCTCCCGAATTTATAAGGGCCGGGGAAACCATCCGTTCTTCTTTCCTTTTAAAAAATAATGGAAATGTAACTGAAGATATCATTCTGGAAAGCAAAAATGCCATTCTTGATCATGATGCATTACTGGTCTTAAACCCCAATGAGTCGAAGATCATTAGTATCCACAAAGTAACTAATCCGGAACTCCGGCAAAATGAGTTTCAAAACCTGAATCTGTCAGTCTATCCAAAAGGGAATCCTAAGGAAAATCAAAGTATCTACGTAAGTACTCAGGTTATCGCTGTAAAGCCCACAGAAAATGACATTTACCACAGACTTCCCGTGTCTGCCTCCCTATCCTTTATCGGAATGCAGAATATGGGTGTTTACAATGACGGTTTCCAGGGAGAGATTTATGGTAAGGGAACCCTGGATAAAGAAAATAAAAACCAGATTGAGTTTCGTGCCGTCACACACAATCCTATAGAATTTAATACCTTCACCCAATATGAAGAATATTTTGTAAACTATAAACGGGATAACTTTTTTGTTCACCTTGGTGATAAAACTTATGCTTCATCCTATTTAACGGAGTTTGCAAGATATGGCCGCGGAGCGGAAATCCGATATGACTTGAATAAAGTAAGTCTGGGTGGTTTCTATAATCATCCCCGGTTTTTCAGAGATATTAAAGATGAGTTTAATATCTATTCAGCCTTCAGGATCCGAAAAGAATCAGAACTGTATGTAGGATATCTTTATAAAACTCCAAGAGAAGGGGAAATCAATTACAGTAATGTAAAATTAGACTCTGACGCTCATCTTCCTTATGCTAAGGGAAAATTTAAAATTTCAAGAAACATTAACCTTTCCGGAGAGTTTGCCTACAGTACCACCAAAAAAACAGACGGAACAGCTTATATGCTACAGGCTGAAGCTATTTTTGAAAGGTTCAACGGAAATGTAATGTATATCAAAGCAAGCCCGGACTTTGCAGGGTATTTTACAAATACCGATACCTTTAACGGCAACATTTATTATAATATTTCCAAAAAGTTAAGTGTTTTCGTTAATTATATGCAGGATGCCAAAAATTTTCAGCGAGATACCTTGCTACTGGCTGCACCTTACAGAAAATACTTCCAATATGGAGTGCAATATAAATATCTTCCTACTGGTTTCATTGTGCTTAATAACGGATATCAAACCTATCAGGATCGTTTGGAACCCAGACAGTTTGACTATTATGAGCGATACTTCAAGGTAAGTATCAATCAGCAGATTGGCATATTTCAGATGAATCTTGAAGGGCAGTTTGGTAAAACGGATAATTATCTGACAGGGTTGAATGGGGATTCCAGTTTTTACTCCGCCAATTTCTCATTTCAAAAATTCAAAACATCTTTTAATCTATTTGGAAGCTATGCGATCACTTCAAGGTATCAGCTACAAAATCAAAAGATCTTTTATTACGGAGCCAGAATCTTCAGTCAGTTTTCTGATAAAACCAACCTAAGTCTTTTTTACCAGAACAATTATATGCCTGAAGAATATTTCAAAGACAGAAATTTATTTGAGCTTCTGTTCCATCAGCAGTTATTTTCCGGCCATGAGGTTGACCTTTCGGGAAGATATTCACTGCAAAGAGGAGAAATAGGAAATAAAGATTTTATATTTTCAATGCGTTATACCTGGCGTCCTAATATTCCAGTGCAAAAAACCGCCGAATACATTACTTTATCCGGAAATATCAGTAATCTGGGGATAAAAAAGACAGAGGGGATAAGATTAATGCTTGGAAGCTATTTATCAATTACGGATAAAGAGGGAAACTACTTATTTAAAAATGTGATTCCCGGTAATTATTTCCTGGAAATAGACCGTTCCACCACAGAAATTAATGATATCCCTACGTTGGCATTTCCAGCAGCACTTTCGCTTATTAATAAAGAAAATATCTTTAATTTCGGATTAACTACAGCAGCCAGTGTACAGGGGCATATTCAGTTTGTAGAAACAGCGGACAAAGACCAGACAGGTATTTCTGAATGGCTAGCTAAAAAAGATAGGAAGAAAAAGGAAAGTATCATTATAGAAGCGATCAGCAATGATCAGACCTACCGTAAAATCTGTTTTATAGGTGAGGATTTTGACTTTACTTATCTCCGCCCGGGTGACTGGACAGTGAAAGTGTATCGAAACGGTCTTGATAAGCGTTATAAAATTTCAACCAATAAATTCCAGTTTACTTTAAAACCTTCTGAAACAAAAAAGCTAAGCATTCACGTTGTCAAACAGCAGATAGAAATCAAGTATCAGCAGGAGTCCTTAAAAGTAGGCTATAATGAAATAAAAAAGAAGAAATGATGATGATCCGTTCCATAGCATTAATAACATTCTTTATTCTATCCGGTTCAGTATATTCCCAGACCGCTACCAGTACTGTTACCCTAACTTTACCTGTAGTAACGTTAATGGATGTTGAACCTACAGGAAATTTTACGTTGAATTTCACAGCCCCTACCGAGGCTGGAAATGCTCTGGGCAATCCGACTCCCAATACATCAAAATGGATCAATTATACTTCTGCTATTGCTCCCGGAGGACTTACCAGAAAAATTACAGCATCTGTAAGTAAAGTGATTGATGGTGTCAATATAAGACTACAGGCTGCTGCTGCTTCCGGAGCAGGAGGAGGAACATTGGGAACTTCTTCAGGCCAGGTTACTCTTACGGTCACACCTGTTACCATTATTAGTGGTATTGGAGGTGCTTACACGGGAAATGGGGCAAACAACGGTCATAGGCTTACCATTTCATTAGTTACGGGTAATTATGCTCTTTTACTGCCACAGGCCAATACGGCGGTTACCATTGTTTATACCATCACTGAATAAAAATTGAAAAATGAAAATCAAGAGTCGCTTTCTCAGAGAAATACGCTTACAAAAATATCTATACCTTATTGCTTTCACAATGAGCAGTTACCTGAGTGCGCAAACCATAAATGCCAGTGGAAGTGGCTGGACCGTAAGCGTACCTTCTATTACTGAAGCAGGAAATAATTATGCCGGAACTTATGAGAGTGCCACTAACATCACAACATTATCCGGATTTCTACCGGGATCTTTTTTAAATCTTCTTTCAAGTGGAGCTGCCAAGGTCAGTATGCATTATAATCCTGTTTTCTGGAACAGTGCGCTGCATCTTTACACAAGAAGAAGCGGAGGAAGTACTGTTATTAATGGACTTTGTATTCTTTGTACTGCAACGATCAACGGAGGAACTACTTATCTGGAAATCCCCCCAACAACGGATACATCATTTTTTACAATAAACTTTACCGGAGTTTTAGGACTTGGTAACAGTGTCAATTTCTCAGCAATTAATGTACAGTTTCAGATAAGCGGTGTTTCTGTAGTCATTCCTGCTAAAGCATATAGTGCACAAGTAGTTTTTACCATAGGCCCAAATTAATTTTTTTAAACCAGTCTTTTAATAACATCTGTAGAAAGTGAGTCCTATAATTCTGATCGTTAATTATGAGATCCATATAAAAAAAGTCCTTCATCAAATGATAAAGGACTTTTTTGTATATAATTTTTTATTAATGCTTTGCCCACCAGAGAGGTGTTAAAACAGCATCAGCTCCTCCAAGCAACTGCACTGCTTTATCATAGCCGGTTTGGTCAGTATTTCTGAATGTACTAGGATATCTTAATCTTTGTGGGAAATTCTGAATAGAGTTAGTCATATAGTTTCCTGAATTTAAATTAGGCAAATTCACCAATGGAGTTTCCACGGCCGGATTTTCAAAGAATGGCAATCCTAATCTTCTCTGATCATTCCAGGCTTCTAGCGGAAGCCAAGGTGTATTGGCTAAATATTTTTGTGTGATGATCTTCGTTAGCTTATCATTTTTAACTGATCCGTTTTTGTAAATAGTATTGACAGGATATTTAATATCAACTGAAACCAGATTACCCGTTGCAGGATCTTTATATTTCATGCTATGACTCGCTCCGGGTTCTGTTATATGAGTATAAGAAACAGAAGTTCCGTCACGGTTATAATCTGTGGAAGCAATATACTGTCCATAAAATTGTGATACTCCATTATAAGTAAAGCTGTCCTGTATTCCTTTATTATAAGCAGCTTCATCACTCATTGGAACAGACCATCCTTTTAAGGCTGCTTCTGCCATAAGGAAATACGTTTCCCAGCTTGCAAAAAATATCCTGGAGTTTTTACTTTCTCTGTATTGCTTACCTAATGCAGGCATACATCCCACGACATTTCTTAATGCATTTCGCTGTCCTTTTACCCCCCAGTTTCCAATGGTATAAGCATTCCAGGTATTCACAGTATTGATTGTGATTTTAGAATTATCTGCAAAAGTAAGATCACCATAATTGGTGGTAGCCTGGTTAGTGTAGGTTGGATAAAGAGAATAAACAGGGCTTGTCAAATCGCCCGGAATATAGAATGTTTTATAAGCTCTTGGGTCAATTTTATTAGGGAGCCCATCCAGCCAATATCCGGCACTAGGATCATTTGTCATTGTTGTAAACTGTTGATCATATTTTATTCCCACATAATCAGGGGCTTTCACAGCAGTATGCTGGGCTGAAGGCAGCTGATCCGTAGAATTAATTCCTCCTAATCCAATATACATATTATTGAGCGTCGCTGATAAGATCTGAGAATTCCATTCTCTGGACATTACTCCTGACAAAGGATCCCATCCTGTTTTCTCTGCTACGGTAAAATTATCTGCACTTGTAGCAATAATCATGTTTGAATTAGCCGCTGCTTCAAACTCAGCTTTTGCTTTTGCAGGATCTACTTCGGCAATTCTCATGGCAATTCTCATTCTCATAGAATTGGCATATTTTACCCATTTACTCCAATTAAAACCATATACCATATCATAGGCATTGGGGTTATTTGGAACACCTTGATTGGTATCCATTTTAGCTACAGCATCTTTCAGTTCATCCAAAATAAAATAGTAAACATCCTTTTCAGAATTAAAAGTTGGATTTACTCCCTGAAATGCCTGGATAGGCTGTGGTCCAAAATTATCAGAAAATTCACTCATTAAGTAAGCTCTCCAAATTCTCGACATTTGAATGATATTGTCATAATAGGGTTTATTCTGTCCATTAGCCTTTTTTTCATTGGCAATCTGAATGGCCGCATTCACATTGTTCTGCCATTCGGAAATATATTTCCAATATTCAGAAGTCCAGGAATCATCATATGATCCTCCGGCGATTCCTGTAGTCAGATGTTGTCTCGCTGCAGTTTTCCAATAAAGAACAAAAACACGTTCTGCAATATTGGGATCCTGCTGCGCTCCTAAAATGGAGTTATTTAGAAAATATTCCGGTTCAGATTTACTGATATCAACAGAATATGGATCTTTATTAATGTCTTCAAAATCATTACATGCAGTACAACATGCAGTCAATGTTATTAAAGATAAAATATATTTTTTCATGATGTTAATTTTGAAAGTTAAAAGCCTAATGTAATAGTGAACAGGTAAGATCGCGTAGTAGGAAATGCCATATTTTCAAATCCTACAGCATTTGAATTGATGGCAAATACAGATTCCGGATCTATTCCTTTTGCTTTGCTGTATATCATCCATACATTATTCGCTGTGAACGAGACTTTAGCGCTTTGTAAAGCTAATTTCTGAAAAATACTTTTCGGGAAACTATAAGAGACCTGAATATTTCTTAACCTGATATTGGTGGCATCATAAATATTTTGCTCTGTGATTCCAAGATTACCGGTTGTAACAGCAGCCCAATAATCCTGTTGTGTCACTTCCTTTGTATTATTTGTATACCCACCACCAGCTTGTGCTACTACGGCATCAACTACGAAATTGTCACGTCTTCCACCCGGAGCAGTATCAGCGGCAAGCCCTGCTCTTTGAAGTGCCACCTGAGTTGAAGAGAAAAATTTCCCTCCAATTCGCCCATCAATCAGAAAAGAAAGTCCAATATTTTTATATACAAAACTATTGGTAAACCCAAACAAAGCTCTAGGATTTTGATCTCCCAGATAAGCCGGATCCGGTGCTGCTTGAGGCAATCCATTTTCACCTACAATGAGCTTTCCAAAGTAAGGACTATTAGTGTCCTCCACTCTTAAAAATTTCGTCCCGTAAATGGCACCATACGGTTTTCCAACTTGTGCAAAGAATCCAGCATTATCAAAACCGCCTAAAGGGTATATGGATACCTGATCATTAATCTCATCAATCACACTTTTCAGCTTAGAAAAATTAGCATTTATGTTCCATACAAAATTTTCATTTTTAAAGATGTCTGAATTGGCAACCACCTCGATCCCTCTGTTATGAAGACCTCCTGAGCTTATCTTCATTTTTTCATAGCCTGAAAGAGGGTTCATTGGTAAATCAATCAATTGTTTTGTAGCGTTATTATTAAAATAACTTACATCTAATGATACTCTATTAAAGAATTTAAGGTCTAAACCAACTTCAAAAGTTTTCAATTTCTCAGCTTGCAGATTGGCATTATAAAGAATCTTTTTTCTACTCAATATGATATGTCCTGTGGGATCTGTGGAAGGTACATAATCATTATATAATTCATAAGGATTAAGAGAGTTACCTGTTACGGCATACGCTGCACGTAATTTAGCAAATGTCAATACTTTTGAAGTTGTACCATTCATTTTGTTCAACATTTCTGTTAACACTAAAGAAGTACTTATAGAAGGATAAAAATAAGATCTGTTTTCAAGATTTAAAGTGGAAGACCAATCATTTCTTGCTGTCGCATTAATGAACCAGTATCCATCATAATTGATTTCCGCTGCTGCAAATACGGAGTTAATCTTTTTCCAAAAATCAACCTCATTATTAGCTATAGCAGCAAGATCACTTGTATTACTTACGCTAAATACATTGGGAAGAATAAGATTTTGAGTCGCAAAGTACATTGCCTTTGTTCTGCTTTCCATCATTTGCCCATATACGGACACTGATCCACCCCATTTTCCAAATAAATTATCTTTCTTAGCAGTAAGACTTGCTATATAATTGTTTTCATAAAACTTCTCTTCATTTGTTGCATAAGAATTTTTACGTGAAGATCCTGTCCACACCCTTGCATCAGAATTCAAAGAATAAAAATCCGTACCTAGTCTAACATCTGCACTCAACCAGTCATTGAACTGGTATTTAAGATAACCATTTAATAAAAAGCGGT
The DNA here is from genome assembly GCF_016756935.1 of Chryseobacterium sp. KMC2. Classification (NCBI taxonomy): domain Bacteria; kingdom Pseudomonadati; phylum Bacteroidota; class Flavobacteriia; order Flavobacteriales; family Weeksellaceae; genus Chryseobacterium; species Chryseobacterium sp. KMC2. Next base: position 1,875 of record NZ_JAESIT010000031.1, on the reverse strand, counting down.
CTTTCTTGTCAGCATTAAGAGCATTATAAGCCGTCCAATATGGATTAATTCCATTAGGGGTAATCCAGCGAGATGTCACTTCATTTTGAGTTTGCCCTTCACGATAGCTCCTTATATCAATATCCTGAGGCATAAGAAGTATAGTAGGATAATAATTACCATCTCCTTGACCTCCAGAAGGTCTATTTTTAGCTTTTGTACTGATATATTGCGCCTTCATCTCAGAAGTCCATCTTTTATTGGCTCCAAAAGTTGAATTCATTTTAGCCATAAAATTAAACCTCTCATATTTTGAATTAGGAATCTGGCTGTTATCATTTAAATAATTAGCTGAGGTATATAAGCTGGTCCCTTCGCCCAGATTTTCCTGAAAGCTTAAAGTATGCTGTGAATTGATCCCGGTTTTGAAAAAATTCTTTAAATTATCATATCTTTTCGCTCCAGATGTTTCAAAACTTGGCCCCCAAGAAGATGTATTATCACTATTAGCAGGATTTGGTATACCGGTAAGTCCCAGACCAAAACTTTTCTGCATATCAGGTTTCATAAAAAGAGTTTCAAAACCTAAGCTTGTAGAATAGGTAATTCCTAGTCCTCCTTTTTTCTTACCCGTTTTTGTCGTTATCAAGATAACACCGTTACCTCCTCTTGAACCGTACAATGCAGAAGCTGCCCCTCCTTTAAGAACAGAAATACTTTCTATGTCATCAGCATTAATATCGCTTAGTCCATTTCCCATATCCAGATCCGGATTCCAGAAATCATTATTATAGTTTCCGTCGTTTTTCCGGGGTTTGGATCCCAGACTGTTACTTAAAGGAACCCCGTCCACCACAATAAGAGGTTGATTATCGCCTTTAAATGAATTAAATCCCCTGAGGTTTATTCTTGAAGAAGATGCAGGTCCAAAACCGGCTTTTATGACTTGTAGTCCAGAAACCTTTCCTACCAAAGCATTGGTAACATTTGTTTCTTTAGCATCAACAAGGGTCTGTCCTTTCACATCCTGAAAAGAATATCCCAAAGCTTTCTTCTCCTTTTTAACACCATAAGCTGTTACAACGATCTCATCAATTTTCGAAGCTTTAGTTGAGTCAGTATTCTGTGCATACAACCCATTAAAGCAAAAAAATACAGACGGGAGAAGTCCTATCTTAAATATTGTTCTATTCATATAATACATAATGATTTGAACAAATATAATATTTTAACAGTATTTAATAGTATACCATTAAAAATTAAATAATATACATGAAAATAACATTGATTTAATGGGAGTTATCTAAATAAAAGTTAATGATTTCCGGGTATATATATGGGAAAATTGAAGATTTATAAATGCGAAAAACGTTTGAGAACTATAGAAAATTCAGAAATTAAAAAAAGAAAAGAAAATTAGAGTTATCTAAAAAAATAGAAATCTATTTATTGATAATTGGAATGATGAATAATGAGTTAAGAGTTGAGAGCTAAGGGCTTATAGTTAGGAGTTGAGGGTTGACAGTGCTATTACCTATCACCTATTACCTGAGTTGGGTATAAAGCAAAAAAAATCCTCTATCTTGCGATAAAGGATTTTTTAAAAATAAAATAAAAACTGGCGGCGGCCTACTCTCCCGCGTTAGCAGTACCATCGGCGCTGGTGGGCTTAACTTCTGTGTTCGGAATGGGAACAGGTGAGCCCCACCGCTAAAACCACCCTAAATAAGGTATATAACGTGTGATTATGATTAGCATAATACACTCGTGTTTTAATTCGATAAAAACTTTCACAAAGAGCTAACCTTGCTGCACTTTCGTGCGCCATATTAGGCTATAAATCTACGGGTAATTAGTACTACTCGGCTATGACATTACTGTCTTTACACCTGTAGC
>NZ_JAESIT010000030.1:0-37917 GCF_016756935.1 Chryseobacterium sp. KMC2 | reverse complement strand
TTTAACGGAATCGGCGGCCTCAAAGAGGCCGCCGATTCTTATTTTATAAGTAAAAATAATATTCTTAATTATTCAACATCATACTTGCTGATTACTTTCTGAGTAACCCCTGAGCTGCTGAAACCACCATCATGGAAAAGGTTCTGCATAGTTACTTTTTGAGTAAGGTCAGAGAATAAAGTTACACAATAGTTAGCACAGTCAAGAGCTGTAGCATTTCCTAGTGGAGACATATCTTCAGCATATCCAAGGAAACCTCCGAAACCTTTTACGCCACTACCTGCCGTAGTAGGGGTAGGTGACTGAGAAACTGTGTTTACACGTACTTTTCTCGCTCCCCAGTAATTACCGAAAGTTCTTGCAATACTTTCAAGATAAGCTTTGTTATCAGACATATCATTGTAATCAGGGAAAGTTCTCTGAGCTGCAATATAAGTAAGGGCCAAAATACTTCCCCACTCATTCATACAGTCTTTCTCCCAAGCTACACGCATTACTTTATGGAAAGAAACAGCTGAAATATCCCAACCTTTTTCTAACCAGTCATAATTCATTTCAGTATAATGTTTTCCTTTTCTTACATTTACGGACATGCCTATAGAGTGAAGGATAAAATCTATTTTCCCGAATTTTGCTGTCGCAGCATCAAAAAGCTTTTCAAGGTCTTCTATAGAAGTAGCATCTGCAGCTATCACTTCAGAACCTGTTTTTTCTGCTAACCCATTAAGCTCTCCCATTCTCAAAGCGATAGGAGCGTTAGATAAGATGAATTCCGCACCTTCTTCATGACATCTTTCAGCAACTTTCCATGCGATAGATTGTTCATTAAGGGCTCCAAAAATAATCCCCTTTTTGCCTTTAAGTAAACCGTATGACATAATTTTTTAATGTTTATTGAAATACAAATGTAGCAATAATTGTGGTTATGACATAATAAAAATGGAGCCTTATCGATTTAAGACTCCATTTTATTGAAAATATTTATATGACTGAAATTATTAGTTGGTTTTCTTATTCCATTCTGCTTTTACATCCTCTGCCGCATCTTTGGTTTTTTCCCATGCCTCATCCGCTTTATCTTTTATATCTTCCCAGGCATCTGAAACATTAGCTTTTACCCTGTCTAACCAATCTTCTTGATTAGCTTCCTGATCGTTACCCCTTTTCTCATTAATATAATCTTTGGCCCTGTCTGCCAATTCATTGATTTTCCACTTGGCCTGATCTGTTGCATTTTGTAAAGAGTTCTCTACATTATTCACTGCATTTTCCGCTTTGTTATACTCTGAATTGTTCATAATATTATATTTTGTAATTTGAATTGTGTGTTAGTAAATAAACAATAACCATTCCTAAAAAGATGTGATATTGTTAAATTTTTCATAATCTTTTTTTATTTTTTCTAAAATGGGTATTAACTTTAACCTATAAATTTTTAATCTATGGAAAAAATTCGTTGTGGATGGTGCGAAAAAGATGATCTGTATAGGGCATATCATGATCAGGAATGGGGAAGGCCTGTATATGATGATAAGACTATTTTCGAATTTTTGATTCTTGAAAGCTTTCAGGCAGGACTTAGCTGGTATACTATTCTCAGCAAGAGAGAGAATTTCAGAAAGGCATTTGATCATTTTGATTATCAAAAGATGGCTTTATATTCTGATCATAAAATAGAAGAATTAATGAATGATTCCGGGATTATCAGAAACAGGCTGAAGATACTGGCTGCTGTAACCAACGCTCAGAAGTTTATGGAGGTACAAAAAGAATTCGGAAGCTTTTCTCAATATATATGGAATTTTGTAGATGGAAAACCTATAGATCATCAACCTAAGACTTTGTCGGATGTTCCTGCAACAACCGAAATTTCAGACCGTATATCTAAGGATCTGAAGAAAAGAGGATTCAAATTTATGGGATCTACCGTTGTATATGCTCATATGCAGGCCACAGGAATGGTCAATGATCATATTGAAAGTTGTTTCATTAGATTGTGATTAATTTTGGTTAAATCATTTTTATAAGGTTATTTTTAAGAATAATTTAAATAGGTTTTGGTATATTTATAGTAGAGTTATTGCTAGGGGATATCAGTGGTTTTTGTTTAAAGCATTGATATATAAATAATTTTCATTCAAGTGTGAGTAAAGTTTAATTTAATCACTTTTGTGTGTGTTTAATTATGTTATTTTTAATAAAATTGTTGATTTATTAAAATATTTGTATCTTTGCGCCTCCAAAAAAAACATGGTAATGCAGGAAAATTCTAAATTTCAACTCAGTCTTCTTTTTTTATTATTTGCTGGTTTTACATTCGCACAAGTAGGGATAGGTACGCCTGATCCTGACCGTTCTGCAATGCTGCAAATCAATTCAAAAGATAAAGGAGTACTGCTGCCAAGTATTAGTCTTGAATCTATAGCAGACCAAACTACTATACAGTCTCCTGCTGACGGACTTATAGTATGGAATAACGGGAAAGCAGGTTTACCGGAATCCGGATTTTATTATTGGTATGCTTCCAAATGGAACAAAATTTCAACGACAGCAGTCGGAAGTATGGTTAAAGATGATGGAAACGGCTGGAATACTACCGGTACCAATGTGGGAAACTATGGCGGAGCCAATACCAATTTATTCTTGGGAACAAAGACCATGGATGATTTGATATTTAAAGTTAATTCATTAACTGCCGGTAGACTTGGGGTTGATAATTCTGTTAGTTTTGGACAGGGAGCCAATGCCGGCCAAAACGGAATTGCTATCGGAAGTTCAAGTTCGGCATTCCAGGGAGTATCCATTGGAAGTGCTGCGTCAGTTTCAGCAAATGAGGGGCTGGCCATAGGAAATAAATCATCAGCAGGTGCATTTAAGTCTACAGCAATCGGACACAATGCCCAAACCAGTAAAAATGAATCTACAGCTATTGGAAACAACTCCTCTGCTGGAGGTTTTCAGTCATTGGCAGTAGGGTATAATGCAAAAACAAATACCAATAGTGAAACCGCTCTAGGGTATAATGCGGTTACCAATAGTGAAAATTCCACGGCTGTGGGTTCTGGAGCTAATGCTCTGGGACAATATTCAACGGCTGTAGGATATGGAGCAACCACTTCACAGGCCAATGCCATTGTTTTGGGAAATAATAATGCGAATGTAGGGATTGGCACTGTTGCTCCGAGCACTTCTGCTAAACTGGATGTAAACGGACAGTTTAAACTGGGAGAAAAGGGAAGTGTACAGAAAAATCAGATGAATTTTGAATCATGGCCGGGAGTGTCAATCAATAATCTGCCTCCGGGGAAATCTGTAACATTGGAAATACCGGTTCCTGCAGGTTTTCAGCCTGTTTCTACAAGAGCAGTTGTAGTGGTATCTCCAGCAGGAGACTTTGCCGGAAATTCATCATTTTCAATTTCAAATCCGAGAATGACCTCAACTTCCAGTGTTACCATTAATCTTACCAATATTTCCGGAAATGCAAATAGCTTGTACTCGGGACATTTTTACGTCATGATTAATGAGTTTTAATTTGAATAATAAAGTTTTTATTATATGTGATATGGTGTTAAGGGCTTCCAATTTGGAAGCCCTTTTTCTATAATAGGGTTTTATAGTTTAATGTAATGCCGCAGCAATAGCACCCGATAAATATCCAATAACCATTACAAAGAGCATAAAAGTAAAGGGAATCATAAGACTCCTGAAAAGTATGGATACTCTGGAATATCCCGATTGAGAAAAGAATTGGAAATAAAACCAGGTTCCATAAGTTAGGCTGACAAGATAAGTCGCTAACAAATACAGATAAGTAAGAGTCTTGCTGTTATCAAAAAATAAAGTAATTAAAGTAAATACCATGCCTGCAATCATTTCAGCGGCCATTTTATAACAATTGAGAACAAGATGTTCAGAATAGTTAAAAGAGGCCTTCCGAAACCAGATATAACTGAAAAAAGAAGTGATAGGTATGGTGATGAGCATTACTATTTTAGGGTAGGCAGACGTAAATTTCTGAAAAGAGTTCATGGTAGATTTACTCGATTCCGGAACCAGATCTCCAAAATTGATATGAGAATAATGTGAAATGAGTGCAGAGAACGTGATCGCAAGTACTAAGAGTGTTATAAAACTAAAATAATTAACTCTTTTTCCCTGAATATATTCTCTTACGCTATGACCAGGCCTGGTAAATAATTCTTTTACTGTAAACAAAAGCCCTTTATCCACATGCCAGACGCCATGGATAAAATCATGCTCTATAAAATGTTTAAGAGAATATCTATGGGTACTGGTTTTTTGTCCACAGCTGCCGCAATACACTGTAGTGACGGCCTGACTACAGTTTAAACATGTATTCTGCATTTCGTAAAGTTTTTAATTGGATTTACGGGATCTGATTTCTTTGCGTACCTCTCTATAATTATTCCATATGATCAGATACATTGGAATGAAAAATATAGAAAGGAGGCTGATGACGCTGAATCCATTTTTGATCGTGGCATAGATGGAAGCCCCAATCATAAATCCAATAATAATACAGTATGAAATAAAAATGGCTGAACGTTTTTTGTCTTCTTTGGTGAGTTCGTCAATAGACAGACCGGATAGCTTAGTGTTTTTCATGCTTAATCTTAGTTTTTAAAGGTTTATTCATTGCGAATTTAATAAAAAAACAAAGGTGTAAATGAGAAGCATACAATAAAATAAACAAAAGGCAGTAATTTTACACTAAAGTGTAGTAGTATTTCGTGACAGATTACTATTTCTATCCCATATTCAAAAAATTTGTACACAAAAATATTGTGCACAAAATAATTATATTACTTTTGTTGCTTAATAAAAAATTATGATGGCTCTTTCCGAACATATATGTTTTAAAACATATGCTCTTTCAAGATATATCACAGGAATGTACAAACCTTATCTGGATGAAATTTCACTGACGTATCCTCAATATCTGGTTCTGGTTGTTCTATGGGAGAATGGAGGGATGAATATCGGTAAAATAGGAGAACATCTTCATCTGGATAACGGAACTCTGACTCCTTTATTGAAACGAATGGAAACCCATGAACTTTTAACGAGAACCAGAAGCACAGAGGACGAAAGGGTAGTGCTTATACACCTTACAGAAAAAGGAAAGGCGCTTCAGGAAAAGGCAAAACATATTCCGGAAGCGGTTCAGCAGTGCATCCATATCAATGAAGAAACAAAAACTTTTTTAACGGCTGTCCTGGATGAAATGCTTTCTTCTCAAAAAAAATCAGACTTATGAAAAAGATTGGAATTATAGGCTACGGATGGTTGGGAGAAAGAATTGCAACAGCTATGTCTGATCGATATACAATATGTGCCACCACCACTACACAGGATAAAGCAGATGAACTGAATGCTAAAGGATTTTGTGCAAAGGTTGCTCATTTTATGGATTATCAGCTGACAGAGCCCTACCCGCAATGGGAAGAAATTTATAATATGGATGCTTTGATTATTACAATTCCGGTTTCAGAGAAAAGCTGCTGTGTAAGTTCATTATACAACAGAATTAAGAATTTGTCATTATTTATCGGCGATTTCAAAGGACAGTTGTTTTTGATGAGCTCTACGGGTGTTTATCCGGATATTTCAAAAGACTTAACCGAAGAAGATGTACCTGTAGAAAAGGTTTCGGGAGAACGATTGGTCAGAAATACATATCCACAGGTGAATATTTTAAGATTGGGAGGTCTGATGGGAGATCACAGGCTTCTTAAAAACTATACTGTGACCAATGCGGATGCTGCAGTCAACCATATTCATTATACTGATATTGTCAGGGTGATTTCAGAAATGGTAGAAAAGGGATCAAAAGGAAAGCTTTATAATGTGACGGCTCCGATGCATCCGTCAAAAAACCAGGTAATTCATGCTCAGAAGGATTTACCGGATATTGAAGCTGATGAAGTAAAGGGAAAGAAAATCCTGTCTTCAAAGTTAACTTCGGAACTCGACTTTGTTTTCCGTTATCCGGATCCAAGATATTTTCATTTATAATTGTTTGGCAGTAAAAAAGTAAAATGGTTTCATAGGGATCATTGAGATGCATATGAAACCATTGATATTTATACCAATTCTATAAGCAAGTTATTTTCCTTGTTCTACCCGTTGTAAAGCTTCATTGTTTTTTGTAGTGAACTGAAAGTTTTGAAAATCCTTATTTTGGGGGAGCTCCAGCTCAAAACTGTTCAAATTTGCAAGCTCAATTTTTAGATTTTCACCTACAAAATCGAGAACATGTCCCCCTTGTTTTTTATCGGCAGAAAGAAAATGAAAGTGAAAGTCTTTTACATTGATGCCATTGAGATATTCCGGAATATAATACCCCACCAGCACCCCTTCTGTATTTGAAAAATCAAAAGTTTTCTGTGTATGAAAGATAGAGGTTAATACAGGAAACGGTTCCTCTTTGACAGGTGGGAAAGCTCTTGTTTTGACCATTCTGAATCTTCCGGTTATTTTAATAGCATATATTGAATTTTTATTGGGAAGATTCGCGCTTATCAACTGAAAAACGGCTTCTTTGTCTGCTTCCTTTTTCATAGAGAACCCCTTGTCTGGTCTGAAGAAGGTAACAAAGGATAAAGAGGTTTTAAATTGATCTCCAGCCTCAATAGTAATCCCTGTCGCCTTGGTTTGGTATACTTTTCCGTTTAATATCGTGAGTTCTCCATCCAGCATGTCAGGGGCTCCCAATCCAAAATCACCTTTTGACTTTAAATCTTTTAAAGGTAATGTTCCTTTATAAAGTCCCCCAACAAATGCATCTGCTATTCCATATTGGTAAAGCCTGTTGTATAATGTTATTTTTTTTGTAGTGTCTGTTGTCATATTCTTTGAAATTGGAAAGTCATTCATTGTATCCTGTGGATATCCCAGCATATAAAAAAATAAAAAGCATAATTTTTTCATTTTTAAATAGATTATCGTTGTCCTCCAATAGCCAATCCTCCGTCTATCAGCATGCTTTCACCTGTAATAAATGATGAAGCAGAGCTGCTTAACCATAGAACGAGCTCAGCAACTTCTTCAGGAGCAGCAAAACGTCCGATGGGTGCATGTTTCTTAAAAGGCTCTATGGCCTCTTCGGCATTTTCTTTAGGAAAAAACCTGTCAAACATAGGAGTACGGATATAGCCAGGCTGGATGTTATTGATGCGAATGTTTTCAGAAGCGGTTTCCACAGCTAAAGCTCTGACCAATCCGTCCAAAGCTGCTTTGCTGGCTGAATAGACTCCCGAACCTACAGATGCTCCCCGGGCCAGCCACGAAGAGGTATTGACAATGACTCCGCCTGTTCCTTGTTTCTTAAATTGTGTGATTTCATATTTACAGGCAAGCCAGACTCCTTTTGTGTTTATATTCATTACCCTGTCGAATTCTTCTTCAGGAGTTTCGTCAATCTTCAAAAACTGACCTTCAATTCCGGCGTTGTTAAATGCAATACCCAACTTTCCAAAATGTTTCACTGTTTCATTAATAAGATGCTGGATTTCATTGCTCTTTGAGACGTCTGTCTGGATGAAACGGACCTCGGGACTTATGATCTGTAATGTTTTTATCGCTGCATTACCTTGTTCAGATCTGCGCCCTGCAATTACCACTTTGGCCCCGTTTTTCAGGAACAATGTTGCGGAAGCCAGTCCGATACCCGTAGTACCTCCGGTGATAAGAACTACTTTTCCTTTTAAAGTTTGTTGTGTCATTATTTCTCAATTTAGATAAGACGAAGTTCGGCTCTGTGGGAGAAAAATAATTATGCGAAACAAACTAAAAATTATGAAATGGAAAGAACTCTTTTTCTGAACCGATTAGGAGATTCGCCCGTCTTTTTTTTAAAGAATATGATGAAATTTGAAGAATGTTCAAATCCGAGGCAGTAAGCAATTTCACTGATATCCCAATTGCTGAAGTGTAAAAGAGACTTGGCTTCCTTTGTGATACGTTCGGAAATCCATTCTGTAGTAGTTTTGCCTGTAGTTTCCTTTAATATCTTGTTCAGATGATTAGTATGTACATTCAGCTGAGAGGCAAATTCATTGGCATTTTTTAATGAGAGTACTTTATCGGGTGAATTGATGAAAAATTGGTTTTCCAGGAGTTCAAAAAATAAAGTATGAATACGCTCTGAAGCATTCAGGTGTTTGTGAAATGTTGGGGGAGGTTGCATTTTCATCACCTCGTGCATGATGATCTGGACATAGCTCCTCAGAAGCTCATACTTGTGGTGATAGTCTGACTGTACTTCTTTAAGCATATTTTCATAAACCGTCTTTAAGAACTCAATACTGTCGGCAGTAGGAAAAAATATGTGATCGCCTCCAGCTTTGAACAAGACTGATTTTGAAAGGCTCTCATTCTTTAGTGAAGGGTTGACAAAGTCTTCTGTGAAAAGACAGAAATAACCGTTTTGTACTGCAGAAGTAGGTTCCCATGAATAAGGGATAAGTGGATTGAGAAAAACAACGCAGGGCCTGTCAATTTTGATAAACCGGTCTGCATAGCTTAATATTCCGGTTCCGCCTGAAATCATTGAAATTTTATAAAAATCTCTTCGATAGACGGTTTCCAGATGCGCACTGCATTCAAAACTTTCCCTACGGTACACATTGAACGGGCTTATATTGCTAGCCCCTTTTCCATGCAAAGCATAGAATTCTGTCAAAGTTTCTTTTGCTTTCATTACATAAAGATATAAAATTTTACTTCGCTGGTGTATAGATTATGAGACCGTTAATTATAATTTAAGAGAATCTGTAACTGAGAAATCATGAAAGTCCCAAATAATTTCCAGTTCTGAAACTTTCTCAGTATTTTTACTGAACTTTTTAATTACAACAAAATGATTCAGTATTTAGATAATATCCAACACAAAGATTCAAAAAACTTTTTTCTTATTGCCGGACCTTGTATTATTGAAGGTGAAGATATGGCCTTAAGAATTGCAGAAAAAGTAATAGAGATCACAGACAAGTATAATATACCCTATATTTTCAAAGGAAGTTTTAAAAAAGCAAACAGAAGCCGTGTAGATTCTTTTACCTCTATTGGAGAAGAAAAATCTCTTGAAATCCTTAAAAAAGTAGGTGAAACATTCAATATTCCTACGACAACGGATATTCACGAAAATGAGCATGCCGCGTTGGCAGCACAGTATGTGGATGTTTTACAGATTCCTGCATTTTTGGTACGTCAGACAGATCTTTTGGTGGCAGCCGCAAAAACCGGGAAATGTGTTACCCTGAAAAAAGGACAGTTTCTGTCTCCGGAAGCCATGAAATTTGCCGTTCAGAAGATTACAGATTCTGATAATCAGAAAGTAGCGATCATTGAAAGAGGAAACTCTTTCGGATACACAGATCTGATTGTAGATTACAGAGGTATTCCTACAATGAGAGAATATGCGCCGGTCATTCTAGACGTTACCCATTCATTACAACAGCCTAACCAGAGCTCGGGAGTGACAGGAGGAAGACCTGACCTTATTGAAACAGTAGCTAAAGCCGGAATCGCTGTAGGAGCAGATGGACTTTTCATAGAAACACATCCTACACCTGAAACAGCATTGTCTGATGGGGCCAATATGTTAAGACTGGATTTATTAGAAGATTTACTGCAAAAATTAACAAGAATTAGAGAATCAATTTTGTAATTGTTAAAAAAACATTAATTTTAGAAATTCTTAAAATATTTCTTTTGAAAAAACTAGTTTTACCGTTAAGCCTTATAGTTCCCGTACTGATTTTCTCCCAACACAGAAAAAAGGATACGGTGACTAAAGTAACCGATATTGAGGAAGTTGTATTCCAGAAAAAAACAACAGGAAGAACAAACGATCTTACCAATGTAAAAATTTCAGCCAAAGAAGCTAAAGCAGTAGCTTCTATAAGCGGAGGAATTGAAGGGCTACTTAAAACCCTTCCTTCCGTAAACTCAAATACTGAGCTTTCTTCCCAATATATGGTGCGTGGTGGAAACTATGATGAAAACCTTATCTACATCAATGATATTGAGATTTACAGACCTTTTCTTGTGAGAAACTCTCAACAGGAAGGGATGAGTATCATTAATCCGGATATGGTTTCTACGGTCAACTTCTCTGCAGGAGGATTTGAACCTAAATATGGAGATAAAATGTCTTCTGCATTAAATATTTATTACCGTGAGCCTGAAAAGTTTGAGCTTTCCGGGGAGGCAAGTTTAATTGGAGGAAGGCTTACCACAGGACTTGCTTCAAAAAATAAAAAACTTACGGCTTTATTTTCAGGAAGATACAGAAATACCAATCTTGTTTTAAATACACTGAATGAAGATACAGACTTTAACCCTACGTATTGGGATTTTCAGTCTTATATCAATTATCATGTGAATGATAAATTTTCTATGTCATTCATCGGCTATTATTCCAAGAATGATTATGAAATGGTTCCCAAAGCAAAAGATGTTACTTTTGGGACGCTTCAGCAGCCTATCAATGTATATATCAATTATTACGGGCAGGAAAAGGACCAGTATAAAAATATGATGGGAACTTTTTCCATGAATTATAAACCATCCGATAAATGGAGACTGACATTGGATAGTTTTGCGTACCAAAACAGGGAAAAGGAATATTATTCTATACAGTCAGGCTACAAGCTGCAGACTTTTGATCCTATTACAAAAGATCCGCTTCCCAGCTTTGATGCAGGGGCACAGATAGATCATGCCAGAAATGATCTTTTTGTAAGGACATACGGAACGCAGTTCAGAGCCCGTTTTTCCCCTAATAGCAATACAGATATAGAAGTTGGATTCAAATATGAAAAAGAGAATTTAAAAGATCTTACCAACGAATGGAAACTTGTAGATTCGGCAGGGTATAGCCTTCCGAGACCTATTGTAGATCCACGAGGAGGGACCGGGGATCTTAAGCTGGCGTATTATATTGCAGGAGCCAACAATATTGAGCCCACAAGATTATCTGCTTATGCACAGTATTCTCAAAAATTTTATTGGGGTGCCAGTAAGGTGTTTATCAATGCCGGAGCAAGGGTAGCAAACTGGAGCTTTAATAAAGAAACAATATTCTCACCAAGATTCCAGTTTGCCATAAAACCGGACTGGGAATCTGATATGTTATTTAAAGTTTCGGGAGGTATTTATTATCAGGCTCCTTTCTATAAGGAGATCAAAGACCTTGATGGGAATTTCAACAGCAATATAAAGTCTCAGCGTTCGATACAGTTAATTCTTGCTAACGACTATGAATTCCAGATGTATGACCGACCGTTTAAGCTTACTACAGAGCTCTATTATAAAAAAATGGATAACCTGATTCCTTATTATATGGATAATGTAAGAATCCGTTATTCAGGGCAGAATAATGCTACCGGATATGCTTATGGTATAGATACCAGATTATTTGGAGAATTTGTTCCCGGAGTAGACTCATGGCTGTCTGCGAGTTATGCAAGGGTATTTGAGAATATAGACGGGCAGGGGAATATCCCAAGACCTACAGACCAGCGTTTCAGATTTGCGATGTTCTACCAGGATTATATGCCGAGATTCCCTTCAATGCGTGTTAACCTTACATTGGTTTACGCTATGGGACTTCCGAATGGGGCACCTGTTTTCACAAATCCGTATCAGTATCAAAGTACATTGCCCGCCTATAAAAGAGTGGATCTTGGGTTGTCAAAAGTTTTTATTGATCCAAAGGATAAAAAGAAAAGATATGGATTCTGGGGGAACTTCGAGGAGCTAACACTGGGGGTTCAGGTTTTCAATGCATTCAATATAAACAATACGGTCGCTAATCAGTGGATAACAGATTACAACTCTAATGTTATGTATCCGGTTCCGGTACGTCTTACCGGGCGGTTCTTTAATGTTAAGTTAGAGTTTAAACTATAGAACTTAGAAGTCAGCCGTATTTTTGTAGATATACTCAATCCGCATGAAATACTAAAAAATATTAAAAGCTCCGGAAAATATTCCGGAGCTTTTTTAATAAACCAGAATTTTGTAACAACAATACCGAATTTTATAACAATGGTTTCACAGATATTTTTAACTTTGTCCTACCAATGAAAAAGATTCTTGCCATATTGTTCTCTATTTTCTACTTTGGATTTTCTTCCGGAGCAGCATTTAGCGTTCATTTTTGTATGAAGGAATTTGTTTCTGTAAGCCAGAAAACAAGTGACATCTGCGGAAAATGTGGTGTTAAAGAGAAAAAAGGATGTTGTAAAACAGAAATCAAAGTTGTAAAAGTTGATGATTCTCAAAAATCAGATTTGATTAATATTGACTTTTTAGGCCAGATTTCTGAAATCCCTGTCACACACCAGTTTTTCTTTGCAGACAAATCTTTTTCAGCTTCAAAATTCACTCAAATTCAGATCAATGGGCCTCCGGAATACAGACCGGTTCCTATTTACATTCATCATTGTAATTTTAGAATTTAGAATAAGTCCGTCGTTTTCGGTATGATGATCATATCGTTACAGACGACACGCTCTGACGCATTTTCTGATGTGTCCTTAATATCCTTTATTAAAAATTAATTCTAAAATTTAAAACAATGAAAAAATATATCATTACAGCAGCCCTATCTTTATTCTCAGTACTTTCACTTTCTGCACAGTCTAAAAAAGACGCTCAGGTGTCAAAACTATATCAGAACTATATTGCCATCAAATCGGCACTGGCTTCAGATGATGCAGATAAAACCTCAAAAGCGGCTTCAGAGTTCATTAAAACAGCTTCAGCTGTAGATTATAAAGTAGTGTCTGAAGGAAATCTTAATATCCTTAGAAAAGATGCTTCTGCGATCTCTGAGGCAAGAAGTGTTACAGCACAAAGAGAAACTTTCCTGAACCTTTCAGACAATATGATTGCGCTGACAAAAGACTTCAAGCTTTCAGAAAAACCGGTGTATGTACAATATTGCCCAATGGCTGACGGAAGCTGGTTGAGTGATGAGAAACAGATTGTGAATCCCTACTATGGTAAAGCTATGCTTTCTTGCGGAAGTGTAAAGTCAGAAATTAAATAATATAGTGTATTTATTTTTAAAATAATAAGTTGCATATCTTAAATTATAATTGACTTTAAGGTATGCAACTTCTAAAAAGTTCGGAATATTATGAAAAAACTAATCATATTTCTGTTGCTTTTGTTTTCTGTCTTTACTTTTGCACAAACAACCAAAACCTATTATACCTGTCCGATGCATCCGGAAGTGGTCTCTTCAAAACCTGGAGACTGTCCGAAATGCAAAATGACTTTGGTAAAGAAAACGGTTGTCGTAAAACCTAAAGTCGTAGCAAAACCACAGGAAAAATCAATACCCAAAGTAGTGGCAAAATCTCAACCGGTAGAAGCTAAAATAAATAAGCCAAAGGTTGATATCAAAAAAGTAACTAAGGCGAATGAAGTTCAAAAAGTGAACGTGATAAAGCCTGATGTAAAGGCTGCAACACAAAATCAAATCGTATCCAAGCCACAATCTCAGCAACAGTCTGTTTTCACTTGTCCGATGCATCCTGAAGTTATTTCAGAGAAGCCGGGGAAATGTCCAAAATGCGGAATGGAGCTGGTGGAAAAAGAGGAGCATCAACCCATTGCTTCAGAAAATCCAAAAGATGAAAGTTCTGTTTTAAAAAGAAATTCTGAAAATGGCAGACTTAGCTTTGGAGGAAAAACAGTTCGTTATGATTTATACGTAAAAGATACAATCGTCAATTTTACCGGAAAAAACCGAAGAGCTATTGCGATCAACGGAAAACTTCAGGCTCCGACATTGTATTTTACTGAAGGGGATACTGCAGAAATCTATCTCCATAATATGCTTAAGGAAAATACAGGGCTCCACTGGCATGGTGTCATTTTACCCAATGAACATGATGGTGTTCCATACCTTACCACAAAGCCTGTAAAACCTGGGGAAACCCATCTGTACAAATTCAGGGTTTCGCAAAATGGAACCTATTGGTACCATTCCCATGAAGCACTTCAGGAGCAGATAGGAATGAATGGGATTCTGGTGTTTAACAAGAGAGAAGGAGAGCCTAAGACAGAATATAATGCCGAAATACCCGTATTGTTGGGAGATTGGAGTGATGATGATCCTATGCAGATTGCTAGAAGACTTCATATGGCAAATACAGACTGGTATGCCGTAAAGAAAAATGCTGTTCAGAGTTATTGGGAAGCTATCAAATCCGGAAATTTTGGAACAAAAGCCCTGAATGAATGGAAAAGGATGGAAGCGATGGATGTGAGTGATGTGTATTATGATAAATTCCTGATTAACGGTAGTCCCAGCTCAGAGTATTCCCATCTAAAAGCAGGAGATAAAGTAAGATTAAGAGTTGCCAATGGTGGTTCATCCACTTATTTCTGGCTGAATTACGGAGGTGGAAAGATAAAAGTAGTAGGAAATGACGGTAATGACGTAGTTCCTGTAGAAGTAGACCGTTTGATTGTCGGAGTTTCGGAAACCTATGATATTGAAGTCACCATCCCCGAAAATAAAAGCTTTGAGTTCAGGGCCACTTCAGAAGACAGGATAGGGCATGCTTCCCTTTGGCTGGGTTCAGGTGCAAAAACAGAAGCTCCCAATTTACCAAGATTAATGCTTTTTGAAGGGATGAAAATGATGAACGGGATGATGGAAATGAGCGGAAATATGAAGCCGATGAATATGACGATGGGAAATCAAATGATGGACATGAATGAAGTGATGTATCCGGAATTATCTGAAAACCAAAGGAAAACGACCATGAAGCATATGAATGAGATGATGGGCGTAAAAACGAAGGAAGAGGAGAAAAAAGAAGATCATTCTCAGCATGCTGGAATGGATATGAAGGAAGAAAAGACCATCAAAAGACTGTCTTACAATATGCTGAAGTCTCCCGAAAAAACAATTCTTCCGGCAGACAGTGTTCGTGAAATGAAGTTTACCCTGGAAGGGAATATGAACCATTATCTGTGGACTTTAGACAATAAAACAGTCACAGAAACAGATAAGATTATGATTAAAAAAGGAGAAATCCTTAGAATCAAACTCTATAATAACTCTATGATGCGACATCCTATGCACCTTCATGGTCATGACTTCAGGCTGATCAATTCAAAAGGGGAATACTCTCCACTGAAAAATGTGGTGGATATCATGCCGATGGAAACGACCACTATTGAGTTTGCAGCCAATCAGGATGGCGACTGGTTTTTCCACTGTCATATCCTGTATCATATGATGGCCGGGATGGGAAGAATATTCAGTTATGAAAATTCAAAACCAAACCCACAGCTGCCTAATAGAAAACTAGCCTGGAAGAACTTCCTGCAGGACAATAAAATGATCAGCTCTATGGCTATGCTGGATGTTGCCAGCAATAAAATGCATGCAGAAACAATGACGATGTTCGGACCAAGATGGGCTAATCTCAATGAGTTTCATTCCAATTGGAATTTTGATCATTTTGAAGGGAATGTAAAAGTAGGAAGGTTCCTAGGAAAGTTCCAATGGGCACTTCCATATGCGGGAGTGAGAATCCAGAAGAACCACGAGATCATGGAAAGACAGATGGCAGAGGATATGGGAATGGATTTTCATGGTAAGAAATCCTGGTTTGGCCAACAGAAGGCTTCAAAAAGTAAATATGCTTTCATTGTCGGGATGCAATATGTATTACCGATGTTGATTACAGCAGATGCAAGTGTTGACCACAATGGAAAAGTATTATTGGAGCTGAGTAGGGAAGACATCCCGCTGTCCAGAAGATTAAGAGGTAATTTCAGTGTTAATTCCGATGGAGAATTCTCAACAGGAATAAGATACATTGTACAAAAGTGGTTATCTCTTTCCGGAAATTATGATAATGAAATGGGCTGGGGAGCCGGTCTTACTTTTACCTATTAATCTTTTAATCAGACAACTTTTTATAAAACTAATCAGGATACAATGAAAAATATATTAACCGTGTTTGTAATGGGAGCCCTTTTATATTCTTGTAATAATCCCAATAATTCATCAAAAAAGGAAACAAAAGCTACACCTCAATCTATAGATAAACCTGTTTTAGCTTCAGATCCAACAGTACAAGAAAAAGCAGTAGAGGATAAAAAAGAACCCGAAAACGCTTCAGTAGTGTCAGTCAAACAAATTATTGAAGGCTATCTGCCCTTAAAAAATGCCTTGACGAAAGATGATTCTAAAGCCGCCTCTGACGCAGCTCAACGCTTATTTTCTATTTTAAAGAAAGTCGATATCAGCAAGCTGAGTCCTGAAAAAGATGCTGAGTTGCGCGATATTATAGAAAGTGCCGCAGAAAATGCAGAGCATATAAGTGAAAATTCTGAAGATATTGCCCATCAGAGAGAACATCTTCTGTCTCTAAGCAATGATATTGCAGATTTAATAGGAGAAAAAGGAACCGATGGCTTGAAATTATATCAGGATTTTTGCCCAATGTACAATAATGGGAAAGGAGGAACCTGGATAAGTGAGTCCAAAGAAATTGTGAATCCTTATGAAGGTTCCAAAATGATCAACTGTGGATCAATAAAAAAAGTATTGTAGACAGATGAAGCCTGTTAAAAAAATACTTTTGGGGTTTATCCTTATTTTTTTAATAGTTCAAATGATTCAGCCTGCCCGCAATATTGATTATGGGCAGGTACCTTCATCTGATATTTCAAAGATTTATCAAGTGCCTCAAAAAGTACAGTCTATTTTGAAAACATCTTGTTATGACTGCCACAGTAACTCTACAGATTACCCTGTTTATGCATATGTTCAGCCTGTAAGCTCTTATCTTGAAAATCATATTCAAAAAGGAAAGAAAGAATTGAATTTTAATGAATGGGGACTTTACAGCCAGCGTAAACAAACCAATAAATTAAAGGCAATAGCGAATCAGGTGAAACAGAGGAAGATGCCACTTCCTTCTTACTTGTATCTTCATCAGGACGCAAAGCTCTCTAAGGAAAAGGTTGAAGAAATCGTTAATTGGATAGAGTCTCTACCAACTGAAAAATAAAGAAATCAGAAAAATTTCAATAGCCGGATATCAATCCCGGCTATTTTTTTACATTTCCAGCTCTATAATTTTATGAGCCATTTTTTGATGGGTGGTCTCAGGGATTAGCCAATATTTGTTGAAAGCTTACATTGTCATTGCATTTCGCCTATCCACCGTAAAAAATGCAGATAAGATTATTGTTTTGAATAAAGGTAAGGTCGTTGAAGAAGGAAATCATAAGGAATTGGTTTCTCTGAAAGGGGAGTACTATTGGTTAGTTAAAAATCAACTAGAACTTGGCAATTAAGAAGCAGTTATTCTATGTTTTTTTCAAACTTATTAATAATCTTATATGCTCTATCTTTTATTACAATATCATAATTGCCTTGGTCTAAAATAAGATATCTTGAGTCTTTTACACTTAGTAATTCTATAATATCTGCCGGAACACCCTTATTTTCAAATTCACCCTTTCTATATGCAAAAATCAAAGAGGGGTAACTTTTAATGTCTGAGGTTGATATTTCATAAAATCTGCGACTTTTATTAAGCATCCAATTAGGTCTTGCTTTAATATAGGTGGTAATTGGATGTATAATTTTTATGTCGGTAAAAGGCTCCTTTTGAATTCCTGTAAGTACCATTTTATTTTCTTCTAATAAAACAACAGGATAATTTCCATTTATAGTGCTTAATAATAGATCATTCTGCTCGGGGTTACTTCTTTCAGAAAATTGCGTTTGATCAATTGTAAGGGGATTAATCTTTGTTAGATCAGAAAGTCTTCCTGCCATTGTTTTTTCCCAAGTCTGGTGTTTTCCTTCATATGCATGCTCATATCCACAGTAAATAAAATATTTTCCATTTTTATTTTTCTGCATAAATTTATAGATATTTTCTGCTTGTTCCATCTCTCTTTCTTTCCCATTTTTTCCTTGTTCTGCTTCATATTTAAATAATGTAAAACCTAAATCCAAAGCAGTTTTAATCAAATTACCAAATTGTGGTTCTGAAGTATAAAAACCACTTTGTGTTGTTGGAAATTTTCTAATGTTTATTGAATCATCACCTAAAGCTTCAATACCTAAATAACGATAGCCATTTTCATAAAGTCCTTTTAATAAAGATGCCGCAAACATTCTATGACTTGCATAATGATGTGCTTCATTGAGAATCACTATTTCCTCTTTTTTTGACTTATTTATGATATAATCTTTAGCATTTTCAACTTTATGATTTATAAATTTCAAACTATAATCTTTAGATATTTTTTTTTCTTTCTGCCCTAGTTTATCCCAGGTTTGTAATCCCTTAAAATAATAATTTGATATAGAATACCTCATTGCTCCAATTTGATATTTGTTAGAATCATCCCCACTTTTATCATTATTGATTTCCTTTACAATATCAGTTGAAAATTTATATGTATTCTGCGCTTTGACGCTCAAAGAAAAAATGGCGAAAAATAAAAAAAATGTTTTCTTCATGCGCTATATGTATTTAATTTAACGGCCAATACGGGAAAAATATTTTCTCTTTGTTGTCTGGTTTCAGCTTGTGATTTTTTTTCAATATACTTCTTTGGTTGGCTTTCTCTGCCTTTCACCCATTCAAACCTAAAACAGTTTGATAATTATCCAGATAAAGATATTTCTATTTACTGATAGAATCTAATTTATTTTTCTTAATCTAGTTCTGAAGTCCTGTGGGAGTATATTATAGCGATCAGCAATCAATTTTTTTTGTAAAATCATTTTCTTAGCTGAGCTTCTATTTTTAGTTTATATGTGGGCAGTTTACTTTTTCCAAGACTTTTAGACCTTCCCAATTTTATTCTATTAGATCTTGTGTGGAAGTTCTTTAAAATACTATATTTCCAATTCTACAATTTTCTTTGCCATTTTTTGATTGATGCTTTCCGGAATCAGACTCATTAAAAAATTGCGCAGTGAATTTCCCCGTTCCCATTGGGAGACTTTTCCAATACTGCGGCTTGTATGGACGATATAATCTACTTTCTTTCTTCTGATCTTTTGAAACTCTTCAAAAACAGCATTAAAATCGTTGTTTTTTTCCAGTAATCTTCCGATGATATAAGCGTCTTCAATAGCCTGGCAGGCACCTTGTCCCATATTAGGAGTTGTAGCATGGGCAGCATCTCCAATCATGCATAAGTTGTCTGTATACCATTGAGGAATAGGAGTGAGATCGGTGATGACATTACAGATGATATCTCCTTTAGCAGTAGCTCCGATAAGGTTTAAAATTAAAGGGTCAAAGTCACTGAAAATATCAGCTATCGTAATATGGGGGTCAAAACTTTTCTCATTGATGCAGGCATACCAATAGACTTTTTTTTCAGAAATTTTTACAAATCCAAATCGTTTCCCTTTTCCCCATACTTCAAAAGCTTCCTGGTGGTATTTTTCCGGAAGATTGAAGTCTACCAGACCACGCCAGCATTTCTGCCCGGAATTCCGGATAGTCCCGGTTTTAAAGATCTGATTCCGGATTTGAGATTTTATACCGTCAGCTCCAAAGATGATCCTGCTTTCTTTTTGAATTCCGTTTTCAAACGTCAGCGCATAGTTTTCTTTCTTTTCAATTTTCAGTAAAGAATGGGCGAGCTGAATATGTTCTGATCCTATATTTTCTACAAGAATCCTTTGAAGTTCTGCCCTGTGAATAGCGACATTGCAGGAATTATACTTTTTTTCCAGTGCCAGGATCTCCGTTTTTGAAATAGGTTTGAGGGATTCATTAGCAATGGTGATTCTGTGGATTTTGTTTCCTGCTTTTTCAATTTTTTCCTTTAAGCCCAACCGGTCAAATACCTGCATGGCATTGACAGCCATCATAATGCCTGCTCCCACAGGTTTTATTTCCTGAGCAGATTCATAGATTGTAAAATCATTGAGATGCTGTTTCAGTACATTTCCAAGGGTAAGGCCGCCAATACCGGCTCCTATGATTGAAATAGTATTCATCGGATTTAATTTTTATTGAAAAAACACCTTTAGGTTATAATGTTAGCATATAGCTTTCCGATACCTTCTGGAATCCATATTTGCCGAAAAAGTGATGGGCACCATGATTATTGACCCCACTTTCAAGCATAATAAAACTGATATTCCAGTTTTTTGCTTCTTCTATCACTTTTTCTAAAAGTTTACTTCCCAGTGATTGCCCCCTTACCGTGCTATCTAAAAGCATATCTTCTAAAATCGCGTACTTTTTAAAAGGGCTGCTGATCACATTAAAAACCAGCATGCCGACAATTTTCCCTTCGCTGTCCTCAACGATTAAAATATGTAATTTTGAAGTACCATCATAGTCATAATCGCTCATAAGCTGCTCGGTAAATACTGCCTTGAGGTCCGGATTCCAATGCTGGGAATCTAAAGCTCTGCCATACATGATTTCACTGTGAGAGATATAGGAATCTGTTTTATGGGTAATAAAAAAATCTACCAGTTCCTCAATACGGGTTTTATCGGTGAGCCATTGTGTCTTATATTCCATGAGAGATTGTATTATTTTAATTTTTTTAATTCTTCCAGCAATTGATTCTGCTTGGTAATGAAACTATCCAGACTATCAGTTTTTAAAGGATGAGCTTTTTGGTATTTTTCAATTTCAGGAAGTGTTTTCCTGATTTTGAATGCAGTATATGTACTGGTCAGCGTTTCGTTATTTTTAGTGATTTGACTGATACGGTCCGTTATATTTTTTACTGTAAGCTTGTACCGGTCAGAGCTGGCGGTAATTTCTTTTTCTATCTGCTGTTTTACCAGTGAGTCTGTAATGGCCTTAGTCTGATAATGGGCATCCTGATAAAAAGATTCAGAAGTGTCGAGTATGTTTTTATATACCGCTAAAGCTTTTTCTGTTTCCTCAAAGGTTTTCACTACTCTGGAATTGAGAGCTGTCAGATTTTTATCATTCTTAATTAATTCGAAATAGATATTGTCTACACTTGTGCCATTTCCACGATAGCTTTTAAAAGAGCCTGAAACGGATGACTCTGCATTATCAACAGCATTTTCTACAAGAGGAGGATTCTGCTGCTTATTTTCTGTACAGGAAAGTATAGACAGAGCCAGGGTAGAAGCGAAAAGTATTTTTTTCATAATATATTGTATTAAGTGACGGGTTATCGTAATCGTTACATCAGATCTCAACAATTAAAAGTAAACATTTAAATCCTTTTCATGAAGATTGCCGGATATGATTTTAATTAGTTGATGAAAGGTTGAACATTGTTACGCAGTTGATATAATTGAATATAAATCAAAGTTTTTATTTTTTAGACACTTTAGTATACTTTAGAAAGTTTAAAGGAATGCCGCACAATTACGTTCATATAAGATGAAAATCAAAGATTTTCTTAAAACTTTAGTGTACTCTATATGCGCAAAGCTGGAAACTTTAATAACTTAAGTGTTTAAAATCTTTTGCGACTTTTGTGGTTACGAGAAAGTTTTAATCCACTAGGGTTGGACTCCTACGGAATGACAAACAGAACATCAAATCTTCGATTTGTGGTGAAGTTTAAACAAACTTAATATAAATCTCAACATTGCAAATATTTAAAACACTTTAGAGCACTTTAGCAAGTTTAAAATAATAGTGCATAAGTAAGTACATTTAAGATGAAAATCAAAGATTTTCTTAAAACTTTAGTGTACTTTATATGCGCAAAGCTGGAAACTTTAATAACTTAAGTGTTTAAAAACTTTTGTGACTTTTGTGGTTACAACAAAGTCCTAATCTACTACGCTTGGATTCCTACGGAATGACAAACAGAACATCGAATCTTCGATTTGTAGTGAAGTTTAAACAAACTTAATATAAAAAAGCGGAGCCTGAAAACAGACTCCGCCTATAGAATTTTATAATTCTAAAATTATTTACCTAAATAAGATTTCAAAATCTTGCTTCTGGTATTGTGTTTTAGTCTTTTGATCGCTTTTTCTTTGATCTGACGAACTCTCTCTCTTGTAAGATCGAAAGTTTCTCCAATTTCTTCTAAAGTCATTGGATGCTTTCCGTTAAGTCCGAAGTATAATCTTACTAAGTCAGCCTCTCTTGGAGTCAAAGTATTCAATGCTCTTTCAATCTCAATTTGAAGAGATTCAAGCATCAAATCTTTATCAGGACTTGGTGATTCTCCAGAACGTAATACATCATAAAGGTTAGAATCTTCACCTTCTACTAAAGGTGCATCCATAGACAGGTGTCTTCCGGAGTTTTTCATCGATTCTTTAATATCCTCCTCGCTCATGTCAAGAACTTCAGCCAATTCTTCCGGAGAAGGTGGTCTTTCATTTTCCTGCTCAAGGTGAGCGTAAGCTTTATTAATTTTATTGATGGAACCAATTTTATTCAACGGTAGTCTTACAATTCTTGACTGCTCAGCCAACGCCTGTAAAATTGATTGACGGATCCACCATACTGCGTAAGAAATAAATTTGAAACCTCTGGTTTCATCATATCTTTTTGCCGCTTTCATCAATCCTAAATTACCTTCATTAATCAAATCGGGTAAAGAAAGACCTTGATTTTGGTATTGCTTAGATACAGAAACTACGAAACGAAGGTTGGCTTTGATTAATTTCTCAAGTGCAGCTCTGTCGCCCGCACGTATTCTTTGTGCCAATTCTACTTCTTCGTCCGCCGTGATTAGTTCTACCTTACCAATTTCCTGCAGATACTTGTCTAATGAAGCAGTTTCCCTGTTGGTAACCTGCTTGGTGATTTTTAATTGTCTCATCTATTTTTTCCTCAAAAAAGAGTTACTATATATTATACGTTTCAACATATAAAAAGGTTACACCTTTTTCAATTATTTTTTATTTATTTAAATTGAGATTCAAAAATTAGTTGTAAATTGTGCCTCTCACGACTTGGAACGCTATTTTTATGTTTTTTATTTGAACTGCATTTTAGTAGATCCGAATAAGATTTGAGTTTAAAAAACAAAAAAGCGAAACTATAGTTCCGCTTTTATTATTTAGGATGAATCATTAAAATTGACTTTTAAGATGTACTCCTGATCATTTTCTCAGTTTACCTTAAAACAGTTCGTTCAATACTTTTGCCAGTCTTAAACCTCCGTACAGAAGCTGTCTTTCAAGGGTATCATTGAATTTGTACTGGTACTCGTAAGATAATTTCGAATCGTTAGGAGTCTGTGCATAGATCTTGTTGGCAATTTTATGAGAATCATACAACCAGTCTTCCAGTGTTCCGGACTGAATCTGTGCTACTTCTTCCTTAGATTTAATATCCAGAAGTTTTGAATATTCTGTATAACTGTATTTTTGTGAATCTACCAGTTTACCATCCCAAACTGAGTGTAAATTGGTTTTATCCCCGAAATAGGTAACATTGATTCTGTTTCCACCTAAATCTTCAGCTCTTCCTACATGCAGAGGCTGAGCAAGGTCACCCATAATGTGGATTAAAAAGATCAATGCAATCTTTCTGTCTTTTTCAGATGTGTTTTTATCCTTGATCTGGCTGGATAAAGTGTTGACCTGAGTATAAAGACTTGGGCCTGCCTGAAGTTTTAAATTTTGATCAAAAGCTTTGAAATCAGCCTGTGGATCAATATTTACATAATGCCATGATGAAGCTTGCTTCCAGGTACCTGTAGTATCAGATTTAATGAAGTCTGGCCAGTTTGCCCAATAAGCAAGACGCTCTTTCCCCATTATTTTTTTGATTTCCCTTCTTGCTTTTCTCGAAAGATGGTTTTCTGCGATGTCTGCAATAACTCTGTGACCCGTCAATCCCCACGCATAAGAATAAAGTGAAGAAGAGATGAATGCTAAAATCAGAATTTTAGAATAAATACTTTTCATTTTAAATAACAATTTTCAGGCTGCAAAGATACGGCCGGTTTCCGAATGAACATGGAATAATAGAAAAATTATTCTATAATATTTGTTAATACAGTTGAACCTAAATAAAAGAGGTGGGTATATCAGACCTTGGATATTTTGTTTTTTTGTGTAGTATATCCTGTAATAAGGAGTATGCAGGCTTTAAGTCTTTGATTATAAGTTACCAATTTAAAAATCTAAGAAGGGAGTGAAGTGAGTGTTTACCGTATTTTTACGGAATTTACTTAATATTATTCCTTTTAATGTCAATAAATTAGTATTTTTAGGATAAAATTATTAGCAAAATATTTTTTCAAACTTATGAGATATATTATCTTTACCAGTCATAATCACAGGAAACACTATGCATGAGAATAATATTGTAGATATGAATTACAATAAGCTGCAGACAGACTTTAAGGCTGAAGCAGTGGCAGTTAATCTTTTGAGATATCACAGGGCTGTAAGCAATATATTTATTGAGCGGATCGGAGTAAATGACCGTGCCTATCTGAAAGATATTAAAAGTATTTCGAGCAGCTATTTAGGATTTGATGAAGAAGTATTTACTATAGAAAGCTATAGGGAAGGTATTTATGATTACCTTCCGGAAGGACTTTTCCATCCACCGTCTCTGGGCGCGTCAAGAAAGAACGTTGATACGGTAGTACGGGAAATCCGTAAACAGAAAAGGGTAGAGGAAGATGCACGGAAGTTTTTCCGTCCTTTTGAGCTGGAGGTATTCTTTACGGAAATAAGCGCATTGCTTAAAGAGGCCGAATTTGAGATCACCAGCAATACGGATGCTTTACTGGAAACAGTGAGTGAGCTTTGGCCACTGATCAATATGCTGGATAAACAGAATGCTTATATATTCATGCATATTTTACCCTTTTTTCATCAGATCAAAGGAGATAAAAAATGGTTTGAAAGATGTATGACGGCTTTTCTGCAGGTACCGGTAGAAGTGACTTTTTCTCCCAATATCATTGATGGACTGGAGAAAAATGATGACTCCATGTTATTGGGGAACTCAAGATTGGGAGTAACCTATATTCCCAGTGGAAGACATATGGACGGTCAACGGAATTGGGTAGTCAATATAGGACCTATTCCTTATCTGGAGATGAAAAAATATATCCCTGGCAATCCTTTCAGACAAGTGCTGCAGGTTCTGTATGATTATTTTCTGCCTGTCACCGTAGATGTAGAAGAGAATTTTATTACAGAAAAAATAGAATATTCATTCAGTCTTGAAGATGATGATAGAAATGCCAATCGCCTTGGATACTCTACATTTCTCTAAATTATTTTATTATATTTACAACTACCAACAAAGTATAAATTCGAAAAGAAACAAATGGAAATTTCTTCAGTAAAGGGTATTTTTTTTAGGTATATTTTAATGCCTTTAATCGCAGTTATTATGATGGTTATACTTGGTATAATCAGGAGAAACAAACCTGCGATAAAAATTAAAGTAATTATTGTATACGTACTTCTGTGCAGTTTATGTCTGGCTATTCCGGGCGTTTTTGGATTTGCCGGAAATTTATTTAATCCGTATTGGTATCTGATTGCACAGGTTGTTTACCTTATTTTAGGGATTATTCACGTTAATCTCCTGCACAAATATTTCAAAAAACATATAGATTCTCTGGCCATGAGCATTTTATTTGAATCTATACTTTCATTAACGTGTATAGTTTTTGGAGGATTCCTGTTCACTCTGATTTTTAACTGGATGAGTAAGGGTACAGGATATGCGGTGATGGCCGCTACCAGTATACTGATCTTCGTTGTTCCAATGGTATTCTATTACTGTTATATGCAGCTTATCAGTATTCCTTTTGATATTTATAAGACATGGAGATATTCTCCGGATCAGAAACTGCCGGATTTTGAAGGTGCAGATTTTGACAGGTTAATGGTCCTGAATGTTGAATTAAGTAAGAATTTAGAAGATACAAACAGGTTTAGAATTAAAGCCAAAACACTTCCGACAGGAGTTACTTTTGGAGATTGGTTTTATAGAGTGGTAGATGATTACAACCATAAAAACCCAAGTTCTGTGATCCATCTTTCAGATCAGGAAGCTGAACCTTATTATTGGATCTTTTATACCAAGAAATCATTTTTCAGCTTTAGAAAATATATAGATTTTGACCAGGATATTTCTACAAACAGCATTTCTGAGAATGAAGTAGTGATCTGTAAAAGAGTCATTCAGCATGAAGAGGAAGGAGTTTTAAGAAAACCATAATCACAAAAAACTAAAAAGTATTTAACATGATACAGCCTATAAAACATTTTGCAATCAATTGGGTAGATGGGATGAAAGTTTCCCAAAGACACCTTAATGATCAGGATAATTTCTTAATTGACACTATCAGAGATTCCAATTCACTTGGAATTACTACATATAATTACGGACTTTTACCCATCTCCACAGAGATTACAGACCGCACTATTTTTGATGTTCATAATACGGCCACCAATGATGTACAGCTTGTCATCAAGCGATGCAGTGCGGTGACCATGGCGGGATACCGTATTGAGTTGACAGATAGGAGGATAAGTGTAAAGTCGTTGGCCAAAACGATGAATGAAGAGCAGGCTGACGGAGATTATTATATTTTGATATCCGTTAACCCTTTTGATAAAGTACCTTTCGGAGATATTGATCCTGAGGAGATTCCACCACGTCATCCTAATGCCCAACCGAATCACCATCTGGAATTACTTCCTGTAACATCGCTTAACAGCAGTTATTCCGGAGGAAATTATCTGATCATTGGTAAAGTTGATTTAAAAGGAAATATTGCACAGGTAGATTCGAATTTCATTCCTCCATGTACTTCTGTTCAGAGTCATCCGGCTTTAGTAGATTATTATGGCAGCTTTGCGAAGTCTATTGGAAATCTGCAGCAATATGCATTTAAGATCATTCAAAAGACCTCTCATAAAAACCAGAATACGGCATTGGCACAGAATGTTAAGTTTCTATGCAGTACAATGGTTAATACTTTTGGAGATATGTATTTCCAGTTTAGAAATATTACCCCTTGGCAACCCCCAGTATTTTTGATTGAGTCTTTTGCCAAACTGGCTCTTCATTTATACAATGCGACTCAGCTGCTGGTTCCTGCAGAGCTGGAAGAAATGCTGAATTATAGTTTGGAGTGGAGCGAAATTGCACCCCATACTTTATTGAACCAGCTTTCTATTGTAGCTGAAACCAATTATGACCACCACAATTGCGGAGAGCCTTTGCTGTACATCCAGCAGATGCTAAGAAGTTTAGAGACTATTTTCTCTAAATTAAGCGAACTTGATTATATCGGTCAGAGAAAAGAGAATATTATCGTTAATGAACAGGAAGTTTCTACCAACACCAATCCGAAGAGAGGATGGAGTGTTTTAGATTAACATCATCTAATGTAATACAATATTAATCCCGGATGAAAATTCGGGATTTTTTATGAATGCTCATTATTCAAATTAAAACTATTTGCCGAGCCACTACTTTTCAAATTTATAACGACTTATAGAATGAATCTAGATGCAATAAGACGGGACACTCCCGGGTGTTCAGACAAGATATTTTTAAACAGTGCCGGTTCATCCCTGATGCCTAAGCCTGTTGTTGAAAGAATGGTGGATTATTTATATGAAGAACAGGAGCTGGGAGGGCATACCACAGCAGAGAAAAACATTGAGCCAATCAATGTGTTTTATGAACAGGCTGCGAAGCTGATTAATAGCAAACCTTCCAACATTGCTTTTACGAATAGTGCCACCGATGGGTATGCAAAAGCACTGTCAAGTATATCTTTTAAAGATGGTGACTGTATCATTACCACCAATGATGATTATATATCAAACCATATTGCTTTTATTTCTTTACAGAGGAGATATCGTATTAAAGTGATCAGAGCGGTCAATATGCCGGATAATGAGCTGGACCTTGCGTATTTTGAACACTTAATCCAAAAGCACCGCCCCAAATTAATTGCGGTGACCCATATTCCCACCAACTCAGGGTTAATTCAAAATGTGGAAGGAGTAGGGAAGCTCTGTAAGCAGTATGATATCCTATATCTTGTAGATGCCTGCCAGTCGGTAGGACAGCTGGTTGTAGATGTTACAAAGATGAATTGTGACTTTTTAACGGCAACTGGCCGGAAATTTATAAGGGGACCGAGAGGTACGGGATTTTTATATGTTTCGGACCATGTATTAGCTCAAAAAATGGCCCCTTTATTTCTGGATAGTAATGGTGCTGAATGGACTGCATTTGATGATTATCAGCTCAGTGAAACCGCAAAAAGATTTGAGTTTTTTGAAAGATCCAATGCTTCATTGCTTGGGCTTACGGAAGCTTTAAAGTATGCCAATGCGATAGGAATGGTCAATATTGAAAACTACAACAGAAAACTGTCTGAAACGTTGAGAAGCCATCTTCTGGATAATGGTTTCAGAATTTTAGACAAAGGAAATCAATTGAGCAGTATTATTACTTTCTGTGAGCAGGATGGAAAGATTGACACCATTCAAAAAATAATAAAGGAGAATAATATTATTTTTAAAGTAAATAATAAAAATGGTGCATTAATTGACTTTACCTTAAAAAATGTAGATCAGGCTATACGCCTCTCACCTCATTATTTTAATACAATGGAGGAAATTGAAAAGGTGTCTGCAATGCTTAAGCTGTAACCAAATATAAAAAGAAAAAGACCTGACAATTAATTGCCAGGTCTTTTTCTATAATTTTGAATCTTATTTTTTATTCAGAAGGTCAAGGGTGTGTTCTACATGTCCACCTCCTTTCCATTCATCGTGCCCCGGAATAACCATAATAGCCTTAGAATATTTAGCCTTTAGTTTTTCCATTGTTTGCGGCCATTGCTTTACATTAGCTTCTCCCGTGTATCCTAAATCTACAGCATTTCTGCTTTTTACAAGGCATCCGCCATCTAAAATATTATATTTTGGAAACCATACCACTACATTGTCGGCAGTATGTCCTTCTCCAAGAAAATCTACCACAAATTCTTCTCCGCCTATACGGTAAGGCTTCCCTGTTTTTATGATTTCAGTTGATGTTGCTTTGCCGTCTTTTTTCAGAAATTCATTTGTTTTTTCTGTAGCATAGGTTTTAATACCCTTGTTGTTATAAAAACTTAAATCTCCGGCTCTGTCTTCATGTGAGTGGGTTGCAAATACAGCAATCACAGGAAGATTATGACGCTTTTGTATGGTGTCCATCAGGCTTTGGTACTGTGTTTTCTGCCATGGAACATCAAATAAAACAACTCCTTTTTTGGTAATAAGATACACTGCATTGGTAGAATATTCCTTTCCCCCAAATACTCCAAATGTTTTGTAAATATACAGGTTGGGTTTAATAGGTGGTTCTATAACAAAATCTCTTACCTGAGCATTGGCAAGCGGGCTTAGCAACATGGAAATAATAAAAAACTGAATGCTTTTTTTCATAATTTTTAGGGTAATAATTAATGTTTTATTGCTTGACGAAAGAAGTGGCAAGCAGAAAGTTTTGCAAACCTAATAAATTTAAAGCACCAAAGTTTTCGTAAAAAAGTATTTAACCGTTTTTTAACAATTTCCAATAAGACTCATAGGATGTGAAAGTCTTGGTTACCTATTTGATCTTTATACCGATGATTATTTTTTTACCAGTATTTTCTCAGTAGCCTTTTTACTGAGTACTTCTGTTTTTCCTTCAATCTCTATAGTTACAGATTTGTCGAAGCTCTCAATTTTAAGAATCTTGATTCTGGTATTGAGAAGAAGTTTTCTTTCGGTAAGGTAGCTTAAAAAAGCATCATCGGAGAGGGTAACTGAGGCGAAAATTACAGTTTCACCCACTTCACAGTTACTCAATCTCTGCAGATCCTGAGCAATGATATTTCCCTTTTTATCCGGAATAGGTTCTCCATGAGGATCAAATTTTGGATAATCCAGAATTTCGTCCATTTTATCAAAGAAAATCTGAGAGTGTACATGTTCCAGCTGCTCTGCAATCTCATGAACATTTTCCCAACCGAAATTCATTTTTTTTACCAAAAACATTTCAGTAAGCCTGTGTTTACGGACTACCAATGCGGCTTCACGTCTTCCATTCTCTGTCACAATCAGAGGTTTATAGGTCTCATAAATGACCCATTTTTTCTCTGCGAACTTCTTCATCATATTATTGACACTCGGCATTTTTACATTTAAAAATTTGCTGAGCTCATTAATCGTTACTTTTCCTTCATTGTCAACTAAATGAAACAGTGCTTTCAAATAATTTTCTTCTGTGAGTGTTGTTTTCAAAATGTTAGATGATTTTCAATACAAATCTAACAAAAAAAAATAGTAAAATAAATAGACGGAGAGGGCGGAGTTGCTATTCCAACATTTTTGGGAATGATCTTTTTTTGCAGTAAATCACTTAGAATGATAAATATTTATAGTTTTTAATAAAAAATTATCATTAAATGTAAGTGTTTTATATCATTTTATTCCCTATATATTGATTAATTATTTATCTTTAATGCTTAAAAAAACTGCAACAATGAAACTAAGAATTACATTCATTTCTATTTGTGCATCTTTCCTTATGAATGCACAGGTATTGAGCCCCCATGGCCTGAGTAGTGATGATCTTCCCGGAACTACCTTTACCTTAAACACAGAAAACTTCAGGAGAAATATTGATGCCAACAGGAAAAGTTCGAAAAAAATTAATGATCAGTCTATCGTATTGACTCTTATTGACGGAACTAAAAAAGAATTTATCCTGTCTGAAAATAATCTTCTCAATAAGAGGTTAGATAACATTATAACGTTTGACGGATTTTCAAAAGACAGGCAGGATAAGATAAAGCTTACATTAGTAGGAAATGAAATTTCTGCTATGATCAAGTCTGGTCAGGGATATTATATTATTGAACCTTATAAGACTAAAAAAGGAGAATACCGGATTTATAATTCTTTTGAAATGTTTGGTGAAAAATTTCAGTGTGGAGCTGATGAGAACGATTTCAGAGAAAGCTTAGAGGCGGTAGCCAAAGGGCTGAATGTTCAGAAGTCAGTAACCGGTTTCCCTTATGGAAATACCTTGAAAACATTCAGAATGGCAGTGGCTACCACCGGAGAATTTACCACCGCTCTTGGAAATCAGGATGCTGCCCTTGGAGAATTGGTAGCTATGATGAATCTTATTAACCAGATTTACGAGTCGGAATTATCCATTTCCTTTGCTTTGATTGATAAAACGGTCAATAAAACCCTAATTTTCACTAATGGAGCTACAGATCCTTTTACGGTAGATCCTTCTTTTGCTTCTGCAGCCAACTCACAGGCTGGATTTGATGTTCTCAATACAAACGGAACGCTTCCCTATGCTGATTATGATATTGGACATACCTTCAACATTATGCCGGGAGCTAACGGAAGTGCTCAGGGACAGGCAGGGCCGAGGCCTTGTACAGCCTCTCTCAAAGCGAGAGCCTGGAGCCAGTGGACGCTTTCTATGCCTAAATCATTGTCTGCCAACCTGATTGTTCATGAAATGGGACACCAGTTTGGGGCAGGACATACGTATAATGCTGTAGGAGGAACACCTTCTAGCCCTACATTCTGTACTTCAGGATGGAATGCCGCAGCGGCGGTAGAACCTGGATCAGGATCTACGATAATGGCCTATAAAAATAACTGTACGACGCCTAACGATCAGACGAATACCGGCAATAACGGACTGAATTACTTCCATGCCAAAAGTATTGATCAGGTATTAAATACACTTAGCGTATCTTCTACCTGCTTTAGTTCTGTAGCGGTAGCCAATACACCGCCTTCTGCCAATGCCGGAAATACAGCCATCAGCATTCCAAAAAATACCCCTTTTAAATTGAAAGGAATAGGAAGTGATGCTGAAGACTCCAATTTATCATACACCTGGGATCAGGTAGATGTGGCTACTGCTAATGATAAAGGGGCATTTGGAAGTACAGTCAATGGAAGCGGCGGATATTCTGCAGTAAACAGTACTACTGCTCCTTTGTTTAGATCAGAGCAGAGTACCCTTACCACTGAAAGGTATTTCCCGAAGATGAAATTTGTCCTGGACAATCAGAATACGCCTCCTACCAATGAAGCAGAAGCGCTTCCTCTGGTAGCAAGAACAATGAAGATGAGATTTACAGTAAGAGATAACAGTGTGATTTCAGGAGGGGCAGATTCTGATCAGGTAGTGGTAACGGTGACCAACCAAGGGCCTTTAACGGTGACTTATCCCAATTCAAATGTAGCTGTAAATGCGGATTCTAATATCAACGTAACATGGGATGTTAACCAGACCAATGTTTTAAAAAATACGGTCAATATCCTTCTTTCTACGGATGGGGGAGAAACCTTCCCTTATACACTTGCTTCCAATGTACCCAATAATGGTACGGCTGCTGTAGCTTTACCATTCGTTCCGTATACCGATAAGGCGAGAATAAAGGTGACTGCAGTGATTAATGATTTTGCAGAGTTCTTTGATGTATCTAATACCAATTTTATCATCAATTCGAGCTGTAATGCCTTCCATACGATCATTGTAGAAAATGCAAAGGTGGTAACGGCCGCTCAGGGCAGCCAGCAGGCTAATCTTAATTTGCAGCCACAAACACCATCCAGTGATATTTATAATGCCAAAACGCTGACTTTTGATGCAGCTAATATGGGCCCGGAAAACTGGTATATCTACAATCAGACTCAAACAGCTCCTCATTTGCTTGTGTCGGGTTCCAGCATGCTTCCTTTTAGATTTAAGGTGACAGAGACCGGAAGCTATACGTTGAGCTATCCTTCTCCAAGTGGAGTAGCAGTGACCATCTTTAAAGGAAATCAGACCGGAACGGCCAATTTTGTAACGTCAAATGCTGTTTATTCCGGAACAGGTACCAGCTTTACGTATTACAGATCATTCAGTGCCAATTTGGAAAAAGGGGTGGAATATCTTGCTACTACAAGAAATTTGAGTAGTACGCCTGCAGGATCCAGTGTGGTTCTTAGTACTTCGGGGCCTGGGAAATTCTATAATATTATTGATATCCCTGCCGGGGTTAACTATACGTATGCAGCTATTAATTCTGCTAACAATACTATAATTGCCACCAATGCTACTGCAGACTTTACATCATTACCGGTAGGAACCTATACGATACAGGGAATTTCATTTACAGGAGCTGAAAGTGCTTTGCTTAATAAGACTATCGGTCAGCTTACACAGAGCAAAGTGTGTTACCAGCTAAGTACCAATAGTGTTACTTTAATTATTACTGCAGCTTTGGCCACCCGTGATATCGTTAAGAAACAGATCGGGCTGGTTCCCAATCCTGTAAAAGATTATCTTCAGATACATAGTGATGAGAAAATCACTCATTATGAAATTTATGATGCTTCAGGAAGATTAATGGATGCTAACAGTGTAATAAATTCCGAGATTAATTTTTCAAAATTTACTGCCGGAGTTTATATGTTGAAGTTGCTGCATAACAAAACCTTGATCAACCAATCTAAAGTTATCAAGAAGTAAATAGGAAATGAAATTTAAAAAGGGTTATATTTATATAGCCCTTTTTTTATATAACCAGAGCCTGTTTAAATTTTATTCAGTAATAATTTTATTGCAGATAATTTGACCATATTTTCAGAAGATTCCATTAGAAGCTCATAATTCCGGCATAATCTCCTGTCATTATCAAACCATGAAAATGTTCTTTCAATAATCCATCGTTGATGGGTAGATTCAGACTCATGATGTTGTTTACCATTCCTTATCACGGTTTGAATAATGTAACTAAATTTAATTTTTATTTCTTCAACGATATCTCCTCTGTACCCTCCATCTGCCAGGATGAGCTGAAGGGGAATCAATAAATATTGGAGTGTTTTCATCAGCAATAAAGCCGCTTTAGTATCGTGCATATTGGCTACACTTACCATTACAGCTAATAAAAAGCCATTTTTATCTACCACAACATGCCTTTTAATGCCTTTCACTTTTTTATTTCCATCGAAGCCATTCAGCGAACGATTATTTCCCCAGCGTACACTTTGGCTGTCCATAATTCCTAAACTTGCTTCAGCTTTCTGGCCTCTGTTTAGCCGTACTTTTTCTCTTAATTTTGATAGTAATAAATCGAAAATTTCCAGATTGGCCCATTTTGAATAATAGTAATAAACCAATTGCCATTTAGGGAAATCTGATGGCAGTAGTCTCCATTGACATCCGGTTTTTACAATGTAACTGATCGCATTCCAGATAATTATAAGATCATATTTTCGTTTTCTTTCATCAAAATTCAATGTTTTTTTTATAAATTGCCACTGAGCTTGAGTTAAATTAGTTGGGTACATGGTTAGTTTTAGTTTTTATAACCCTAAAATGACAATTTTTATCCAATTTTTAGGCTTAGTTTTTTTTATTTTACGTTTTTAAACAGGCTCTATGACTACTTTTTTTATATTCTGAAAATAAAATCTGAAACCAATAAATGAAAAATATTATAATATTCTTATTGTTTAACTTGTTCTACCATGTACAGCAACAACAGAGTTTTGTTTTTGCTTTCAATCCTAAAAAATTCATTCAGGAAAATAAATTGAAAGAAATCACTGATAGGGAAGTTATTTTTAATCTGTATGATATTTATGGTAAGGAAACAAAATATATAACGAGTAATAAAACCACAGATATTCTGAGAAAAGCAGGAATCTACAGTTTTAAAGGAAAGTCTGAAGACGGGACAAAACTCATCACACTGACCATTGCTTCCGGCAAACTGAGTGGGGCTTATCTGGAAAACGGAAAATCTTATTTTATTGAACCTTTCGATAAAAACTGCAAAAAGAAATATAAGATCTATATAAAGCCTGAAGGAAACTATCAGGTGGGGCAGCCAAATGATTTTGTACCATAAAACATATCATTCCGAAAGCCGTTCCGGAAGCCTGATATTTCTGATATTTTAACTCTTTTTCATAGGGATAATATTATTACATTTTTTTAATTTTACTCTATGAAATTTTCATTTAAAAACGATTATTCTGAGGGATGTCACCCTAATATATTACAGACCCTTTTACAGTGTAATCTTGAACAGCAGGCTGGCTATGGAGAAGATGAGTATTCATTAAAAGCTAAAGAACTCATTAAAGAAAAAATAAAAAAAGCAGATTCAGAAGTCTATTTAGTTTCCGGTGGAACACAGGCTAACCTGATTGTTATTTCTTCCATTCTAAAACCTTATCAATGTGCTATTTCCGCATCCAGCGGACATGTTTTAAATAATGAAACCGGGGCTATTGAAGCAACAGGGCACAAAATATTAAGCATTGAAACGGAGGATGGCAAACTAAGGCCGTCCGATATTATTCCGGTGCTGGAAAGCCATAAAAATGTACCCCATCAGGTAATGCCGAAGCTGGTATATATTTCCAATTCTACAGAACTCGGAACCATTTACCAGGCCAAAGAATTAGAAGAGCTTTCAGATTTTTGCAGACAGAACCGTTTATACCTGTTTATGGATGGAGCGAGGCTGGGACACGGACTTACTTCAGAAATCAGTGACCTTACCCTGGAAAGGGTAGCGGAATTAACGGATATCTTTTATCTTGGAGGTACTAAAAACGGAGCATTGATAGGTGAAGCTATTGTGATTAATACGATAAGCCTTCAGGAAGATTTTGCATTTAATATCAAGCAGAAAGGTGCTTTACTGGCAAAAGGAAGACTTTTGGGAATCCAGTTTTTAGAGCTGATGAAAGATGATTTATATTTTGATCTTGCAAAGCATGCCAATCAGCAGGCGATGAAAATCAAAAATGCATTCCGCAGCAAGGGTGTTCAGTTTCTTGCAGATACCTATACCAATCAGATTTTCCCTATTGTAAGCAATGAACTTATAGAGGTACTGTCTGAAAGTTTTGATTTTTTTGTCTGGAAAAAAGTGAACGAAGACTTCTCGGCAATCCGTCTCATCACTTCCTGGAATACAGGAGATGATGCTGTGAATAGTTTTATAGAAATTATAAACAGAGAATTATAAAACATAAAAAAAACAGCCCCCAAAATCAGGGCTGTTTTTATATATATCAGAGACCATTATTTTAGGCCTTTATTCACTGCCTTACAATCTGCTGTATTCAGTTTTTGTCCATCCTGATAGCTGATCTTCTTTTCATCAGCATATTTTGAATGTCCGTCTTCTTCCTTATGATCTCCAATTCCCTCTGTCAATGTATTGTCTTTCTGTAGGAAGTAAATATCCCTTTTGCTTTTTTTCCCTTCAGAGGCAAATTCATAAGTCAGTTTCAACGTATCTCCGGATTTAAAACCTGTGACATCACCTTTTGAGCTGTCTTTTTCACTGTTTTTATAAGATAATTTCCCAATGATTGTTCCTAAATTATCATCAATAGAAGCAAAAACACTGTCTTTTCCGGTTACACCTATATAACAGAATGATTTGGGGCCCAGCGTATCTACTATCGGTTCAGCTACCGCAATGGTGTCTGCTTCCGTTTTTGGAGCAGGAGCTTCTGTTTTCTTATTACAGTTGATCAGAAATGCCGAAACAGCACTCAGTAATATTAATTTCTTCATATCCTCAGTTGTTTAAATCAAATTTGAACTGCTAAATTAGTGATACTATTTATATATTAAAGAATATTATAGATAAATAAGAATATTTTTCAAAAGTTTAAAAAGATCACTGACTTGGGCACGGAAAATGATTCATAGTATATTATTTTTAAATTCATCACGATGACAATGACTACAAGGATACTGGGATTAGGGATAGTATGGCTAGGATTACATTTTTTAATGGGACAGACACCCCAAAACTATATTTATACTTCGTCGGGAGATCTGCAGAACATCGAGAAAATGATCGTGCGAAAAGATATTGGAGGAGTGCAGATTGTCTATAACTGGAGAGCACTGGAAACATCAAAAGATGTTTATGATTTTTCGGGTATTGAAAAAGACTTAGCCTACCTGACTTCTTTAGACAGAAAGCTTTTTATCCAGCTTCAGGATCGGTTCTTCGAACCTCAGGCAAGGTACGTTCCCGATTATATTTTAAATGAAAAGGTATATACCGGCGGACTGGTTGCCCAATATGACAATCCGGGTGAGAATAAACCCGTAGGAAGTGGTTGGGTCACCCAGCAATGGAACCCTGCAGTTCGGGAGAGGTATCAGAAACTGATAGAAGCGTTGGCCAAAAAGTTTGACGGAAAGATCCAGGGCATTAACCTTCCGGAAACAGCCATCGATATTGATATGAAAAAAGATAAAACAGGTTTCAGCTGCGACACATACTTTCAGGCCGAGCTGGATAATCTAAAGTTTGCAAGGAATGCTTTCAAACAATCTTATGTTTTACAGTA
Source organism: Chryseobacterium sp. KMC2 (assembly GCF_016756935.1). Classification (NCBI taxonomy): domain Bacteria; kingdom Pseudomonadati; phylum Bacteroidota; class Flavobacteriia; order Flavobacteriales; family Weeksellaceae; genus Chryseobacterium; species Chryseobacterium sp. KMC2. Next base: position 506 of record NZ_JAESIT010000030.1, on the reverse strand, counting down.
TGTCAATTTCTTTCCATGTGAATGGGAAAACGATCATCAGTATATGTCCAGATTATTTGATTTTGCAGATAAAAATAATATAGGATTGGGAGGTCCGGATATTGTTCCCAATAAAAATGCCCAGATGAAAAATTCTTATCCATTCTTTCATCAGTATAAAGGAAAATTACCATTGGTAGCCATGGCCGTTCAGGAACCCACCTTAACATATAAAAATCCGAAAACAAAGAAACCTTTTACCAAAGAAGAATTTGTAAGCTATGCTCAGGATTTCCTGGGGGTTCATATTATATTCTGGAGTGTAGAATCTCCATGGCTAAAAGGATCATGAATGTTATTGGAAAAGAGAGACCGGTAATTTATATTAAACTAAAAGTTTTTTGTCATTCCGTAGGAATCCAAACGTAGTAGGTTAGGCCCTTCTTGTAACCACAAAAGTCACAAAAGTTTTTAAACACTTAAGTTATTAAAGTTTCCAGCTTTGCGCATATAAAGTACACTAAAGT